>NZ_JBGNUT010000013.1:0-82782 GCF_041951385.1 Actinomadura sp. NTSP31
CGCGGATGCGGCGGACGTCGTCGTGGCCGAGGGTGATGGGCGGCAGGGCGCACGCCGAGTCGCCGGAGTGAATGCCGGCCTCCTCGATGTGCTCCATGACGCCGCCGAGGTACAGCTCCTCGCCGTCCGGGCCCTGACCTTCGCTGTGCTTGCGCACGATCTTGGCACGCACGCCGTTGCGGCGCAGGACCTCCGCGGTCCCTTCCGTGGCAAGAATCTCAAAGCCCAGGTCAGCGAGGCGCTTGACCGGGAAGATCATGTGCCGCTTGTCCCGGTTCGCGACCGACACGAACGCGCGGCCCTTGGTGGGCAGCGACCCGTAGGCGGCCTGCTGCGACTTGGCGAACGCGGTGCCGAACACCTCGTCGATGCCCATGACCTCGCCGGTGGAGCGCATCTCGGGGCCGAGGACGGTGTCGACGCCCTGCCCCCGCTCGTTGCGGAACCGGTCGAAGGGCAGCACGGCCTCCTTCACCGCGATCGGCGCGTCCAGCGGCAGGGTGCCGCCGTCGCCGGTCGCGGGCAGCAGGCCCTCGGCGCGCAGCTCGGCGATCCGCGCGCCCATCATCACGCGGGCGGCGGCCTTGGCGAGCTGCACCGCCGTCGCCTTGGACACGAACGGGACGGTCCGGGACGCGCGCGGGTTGGCCTCCAGGACGTACAGGACGCCCGCCGCCAGCGCGTACTGGACGTTCATCAGCCCGCGCACCCCGACGCCCTTGGCGAGCGCCTCGGTGGCCTCGCGGATGCGGCGGACGTCGTCGTGGCCGAGGGTGATGGGCGGCAGGGCGCACGCCGAGTCGCCGGAGTGAATGCCGGCCTCCTCGATGTGCTCCATGACGCCGCCGAGGTACAGCTCCTCGCCGTCGTAGAGGGCGTCGACGTCGATCTCGATCGCCTCGTCCAGGAACCGGTCGACGAGCACGGGGTGCTCCGGGCTCGCCTCGGTCGCGCGCGCCATGTACGACTCCAGCGTGGTGTCGTCGTACACGATCTCCATGCCGCGTCCGCCGAGCACGTAGGAGGGCCGCACGAGGACCGGGTAGCCGATCTCGGCGGCGATCTCCAGGGCCTCCTCGTAGGAGGTGGCGGTGCCGTGCTTGGGGGCGAGCAGCCCGGCGCGGTGCAGGACGCGCCCGAACGCGCCGCGCTCCTCGGCCAGGTGGATGCTCTCCGGGGACGTCCCGACGATCGGCACGCCGGCGTTCTTCAGCTTCTGCGCCAGGCCGAGCGGGGTCTGCCCGCCGAGCTGGACGATGACGCCCGCGACCTCGCCGGACTGCTGCTCGGCGTAGACCACCTCGAGGACGTCCTCCAGGGTGAGCGGCTCGAAGTACAGCCGGTCGGAGGTGTCGTAGTCGGTGGAGACGGTCTCGGGGTTGCAGTTGACCATCACCGTCTCGTAGCCGGCCTCGGCCAGCGCGAACGAGGCGTGGACGCACGAGTAGTCGAACTCGACGCCCTGGCCGATGCGGTTGGGGCCGCTGCCGAGGATGAGCACCTTGGGCTTCGCGCCCGGCGGGACCTCGGTCTCCTCGTCGTAGGCGGAGTACAGGTACGGGGTCTGCGCGGCGAACTCGGCGGCGCAGGTGTCGACGGTCAGGTAGACGGGGCGGACGCCGAGCGCGTGCCGCAGTTCCCGGACGACCTCCTCCGACAGGCCCCGCAGCTCGCCGATCTGCGCGTCGGAGAAGCCGTGCCGCTTGGCGCGCAGGATCTTGTCCCGGGTGAGCGCGTCGTCGGCGGTGCGGATCTCCTCGGCGGTCTCGTTGATCGCGGAGATCTGGTCGAGGAACCACGGGTCGATCCGGGTCGCCTCGTAGGCCTCCTGGAGGCTCGCCCCGGCGGCCAGCGCGAGCTGGACCTCCCGCAGCCGGCCCTCGTGCGGCCGCTTGGCGGACTCCAGCAGCGCGGCGGGGTCGGCGTCGGCGAGCCCGGCCCAGCTGAACGAGGAGCCCTTCTGCTCCAGCGACCGCAGCGCCTTCTGCAGCGCCTCGGTGAAGCAGCGGCCGATCGCCATCGCCTCGCCGACCGACTTCATGTGGGTGGTGAGGGTCGGGTCGGCGCCGGGGAACTTCTCGAACGCGAACCGCGGCACCTTCACCACGACGTAGTCGAGGGTCGGCTCGAACGACGCGGGGGTCTCGCGGGTGATGTCGTTGGGGATCTCGTCGAGGGTGTAGCCGATGGCCAGCTTCGCGGCGATCTTGGCGATCGGGAAGCCGGTGGCCTTGGAGGCCAGCGCCGACGAGCGCGACACCCGCGGGTTCATCTCGATGACGATCATCCGGCCGGTGCCGGGGTGCACCGCGAACTGGATGTTGCAGCCGCCGGTGTCGACCCCGACCTCGCGGATCACCGCGATCGCGACGTCGCGCATGTTCTGGTACTCGCGGTCGGTCAGCGTCATCGCGGGCGCGACGGTGATCGAGTCGCCGGTGTGCACGCCCATCGGGTCCAGGTTCTCGATGGAGCACACGATGACCACGTTGTCGGCGCGGTCCCGCATGACCTCCAGCTCGTACTCCTTCCAGCCGAGGATCGACTCCTCCAGGAGGACCTCGCTGGTCGGGGACGCGTCGAGGCCGGCGCCGGCGATGCGGCGCAGCTCGTCCTCGTCGTGGGCGAAGCCGGAGCCGCGGCCGCCCATCGTGAACGACGGCCGGACGACGAGCGGGTAGCCGAGCTCGCCGGCGGCGGCGAGCACCTCGTCCATGGTGTGGCAGATCACCGACTTGGCGGACTCGGCGTTCAGGCCCTGCTCGCGCGCGACCTTGGCGACGATCTCCTTGAACTTCTCACGGTTCTCGCCGGCCTGGATCGCGTCCACGTCGGCGCCGATCAGCTCGACCCCGTACTTGGCGAGGACGCCGCTCTCGAAGAGCGCGATGGCGGTGTTGAGGGCCGTCTGGCCGCCGAGGGTCGGCAGCAGCGCGTCCGGCCGCTCCTTGGCGATGATCTTCTCGACGACCTCGGGGGTGATCGGCTCGACGTAGGTGGCGTCGGCGAACTCCGGGTCGGTCATGATCGTGGCGGGGTTGCTGTTGACCAGCGTCACCCGCAGGCCCTCGGCCTTCAGCACCCGGCACGCCTGGGTGCCGGAGTAGTCGAACTCGCAGGCCTGCCCGATGACGATCGGCCCCGAGCCGATCACCAGGACGGACTTCAGGTCTTCGCGGCGCGGCATTACCTCGACCCCTCCATCAGCTCGCAGAAACGGTCGAAGAGCCCGGACGCGTCGTGCGGGCCCGCCGCGGCCTCCGGGTGGTACTGGACGGAGAACGCCGGGCGGTCCAGGAGCCGCAGCCCCTCGACGCAGCCGTCGTTCAGGTTCACGTGGCTGACCTCGGCGCGCCCGTAGCGGGTGTCGAACGGGCCGTCGGTGGGGGCGTCCACGGCGAACCCGTGGTTGTGCGCCGACACGTCGACCTTGCCGGTCGTGCGGTCCTGGACGGGCTGGTTGATGCCCCGGTGCCCGAACCGCAGCTTGTAGGTGCCGAGGCCGAGCGCGCGGCCGAAGATCTGGTTGCCGAAGCAGATGCCGAAGAACGGCTTGCCGGCGTCCAGGACGCCGCGCAGCGCGTCCACGGCGTAGTCGGCGGCGGCGGGGTCGCCGGGGCCGTTGGAGAAGAACACCCCGTCCGGGTCCAGCGCGAGGATGTCCTCGGCGGTGCTGCCCGCGGGCAGCACGTGCACCTCGCAGCCGCGCTCGGACATCCGGTACGGCGTCATCGACTTGATGCCGAGGTCCACGGCGGCGACGGTGTAGCGCTTCTCGCCCTGCGCCTCGACGACGTAGGGCTCGGCGGCCGAGACGTCCCGGGCGAGGTCGGCGCCCTCCATCGACGGGCTCTGCCGGACGCGCTCCACCAGCGCGTCCGCGCCGGGGGCGAGGGCGTCCGGGCCGCTGAAGATCGCGGCGCGCATCGCGCCCCTGTCGCGCAGGTGCCGCGTCAGCGCGCGGGTGCCGGGGATCGCGATGCCCACGATCCCCTGGTCGCGCAGCGCCGACCCGAGCGACCCGGTCGCGCGCCAGTTGGACGCCACGCGCGCAGGCTCGCGCACCACGTACCCGGCGACCTGGATCCGCCGGGACTCCGGGTCCTCGGCGTTGACGCCGGTGTTGCCGATGTGGGGGGACGTCATGGCGACGATCTGGCGGGCGTAGGAGGGGTCGGTGAGCGTCTCCTGGTAGCCGGTCATGCCGGTGTTGAAGACCATCTCGCCGAAGGTCTCCCCCGCGGCGCCGTAGGCGGTCCCGTGGAAGACCCTGCCGTCTTCCAGAACGAGCAGAGCAGGGGTCACTGAAGCTTCCCTTCCAGGACGGTCGGCCTGCCGCGCAGGAACGTCGCGACGACCCGGCCGGGCAGCTCCAGCCCCGCGAAGGGGGTGTTGCGGCTCTTGGAGGTCATCGCCGACGGGTCCACGGCGCGGCGCGGCGACGGGTCGTACAGCGTGATGTTGGCGGGCGAACCTGCCTCCAGCGGACGACCCTGTCCGGTAAGGCGGCCGATGCGGGCGGGGCGGTACGACATCCGGTCGGCGACGCCGGCCCAGTCCAGCAGGCCGGTCTCGACCATCGCCTCCTGGACGACCGGCAGCGCCGTCTCCAGGCCGATCATGCCCATCGCGGCGACCGCCCACTCGGTCTCCTTGGCCTCGACCGGGTGCGGGGCGTGGTCGGTGGCGACGCAGTCGATGGTGCCGTCGGCGAGCGCGTGCCGCAGCGCGGTGACGTCGTCGGCGGTGCGCAGCGGCGGGTTGACCTTGAAGATCGGGTCGTAGGTGCCGGCCTTGGCGTCGTTGAGCAGCAGGTGGTGCGGGGTGACCTCGGCGGTCACCGGGCAGCCCTTGCTCTTCGCCCACCGGATGATCTCCACCGAGCCGGCGGTGGAGACGTGGCAGACGTGCAGCCGCGACCCGACGTGCTGGGCGAGCAGCACGTCCCGGGCGATGATCGCCTCCTCGGCGACCGCGGGCCAGCCGCGCAGGCCGAGCGCCGCCGACATCTCGCCCTCGTTCAGCTGCGCGCCCTCGGTGAGCCGGGGTTCCTGGGCGTGCTGGGCGACGACGCCGTCGAACGCCTTCACGTACTCCAGCGCCCGGCGCATGATCACCGCGTCGGACACGCAGTGCCCGTCGTCGGAGAACACCCGGACCTCGGCGGCGGAGTCGGCCATGGCGCCGAGCTCGGCGAGCTTCTCGCCGGCGATCCCGCGCGTCACCGCCCCGACGGGCTGGACGTCGCAGTAGCCGGCCTCGCGGCCGAGCCGCCACACCTGCTCGACCACGCCGGCGGTGTCGGCGACCGGGTCGGTGTTGGCCATCGCGTGGACGGCCGTGTAGCCGCCCATCGCCGCCGCCTTCGTGCCGGACTCGACGGTCTCGGCGTCCTCGCGGCCAGGCTCGCGCAGGTGGGTGTGCAGGTCGACCAGGCCGGGCAGCGCGACGAGCCCCGCGGCCTCGACGATCTGCGCGCCGGCGGCGGACAGGCCCGTCCCGACCTCGGCGATGACGCCGTCGCGGACCAGGAGGTCGGCCGGCTCACCGCCGAGGATCCGGGCGCCCTTGATGATGTGCGTGCTCACGGGGAGACCTCCTGGCCGATCGCGGGCTCGGAGCCTCCGAGCAGCAGGTACAGGACCGCCATGCGGGCGCTGACGCCGTTGGCGACCTGCTCGACGATCGTGGAACGGACGGAGTCGGCGACCTCCGCGGCGATCTCGACGCCGCGGTTCATCGGGCCGGGGTGCATGACGATCGCGTGGTCGGGCAGCGCCGCCATGCGCTCGGTGTCCAGGCCGTAGCGGCGGCTGTACTCGCGGACGGTCGGGAAGTACGCGGCGTTCATCCGCTCCTGCTGGACGCGCAGCATCATGATGACGTCGCTCTTGGGGAGCACGCCGTCCAGGTCGTAGGAGACCGAGCAGGGCCAGGTGTCGATCGCGACCGGCAGCAGCGTCGGCGGCGCGACCACGGTGACGTCGGCGCCGAGGGTGTTGAGCAGCAGCACGTTGGATCGTGCCACCCGGCTGTGCAGGACGTCGCCGACGATCGTGACGCGGCGGCCCTCCAGGTCGCCGAGCCGCTTGCGCATCGTGAACGCGTCCAGCAGCGCCTGCGTCGGGTGCTCGTGCGTGCCGTCGCCGGCGTTGACGACGCTGCCCTGCACCCAGCCGGCCAGCCGGTGCGGCGCGCCGGACGCGCTGTGCCGGATGACGACGCCGTCGGCGCCCATCGCCTCCAGGGTGAGCGCGGTGTCCTTCAGGCTCTCGCCCTTGGACACGCTGGACCCCTTCGCGGAGAAGTTGATCACGTCGGCGGACAGCCGCTTGGCGGCCGCCTCGAACGAGATCCGGGTCCGGGTGGAGTCCTCGAAGAACAGGTTGACGACCGTCCGGCCGCGCAGCGTCGGCAGCTTCTTCACGGCGCGGCTCGCGATCTGGGCGAGCTCCTCGGCCGTGTCCAGCACCAGCAGCGCGTCGTCGCGGGTCAGGTCGGCCGCCGAGATCAGATGGCGTTTCACTTGGCTCCCTCCGCGGTCGCGGCCGGGCCCTGCGCGGGCGCGGGCGACCCGGCCGCGGGCCCGAGCAGGACGGCGTCGCGGCCGTCGTTCTCGGCTAGCAGGACCTTCACGTTCTCGCGCATCGAGGTGGGCAGGTTCTTGCCCACGTAGTCCGCGCGGATGGGCAGCTCGCGGTGCCCGCGGTCGACCAGGACGGCGAGCTGGACGGCGCGCGGCCGCCCGAGGTCGTTGAGCGCGTCGAGCGCGGCGCGGACCGTCCGGCCGGAGAACAGCACGTCGTCGACCAGCACGACGACGCGGTCGTCGATCCCGTCGGACGGCAGCTCGGTGCGGCCGAGCGCGCGGGCGGGGCGCATGCGCAGGTCGTCGCGGTACATGGTGACGTCGAGGGATCCCCACGGCACCGGCCGGCCCTCGACGTCGTGCAGCAGCCCGGCGAGCCGCTCGGCGAGCGTCACGCCGCGCGTCTGGATGCCGAGGAGCAGGACGTCGTGCCCGCCCTTGGTGCGTTCGAGGATCTCGTGTGCGATCCGGGTCAGCGCGCGCCTGATGTCGGGACCCTCGAGAACGGCCTTGGGCCGGGGATCTCCGTCCGCGCGCGCCCCCGCAGGCCGAACCGGCCTGGAGGCAGCATTCACCGCCGAAACCTCCTTTCCCGCCTCACGGGACGGGTCTTAAAGGACGCCTTGTCCCGAACACGGTAGCAGCCGGGCGCGGCTGCCCCGCACCCGGGCCGTCGGCGTCTTGCCTGGTGAGACGGGGTGAGAGGGGTCACATTCGGGCCGCCGGCGGGGCCCGCCGGGGGCCCGCGCGACGGCCCGGAGCCCGTCCTGGCGGGCCTTCCGGGGGGCGGGAGTGCCCGGATCGAGACCTGCGGATTCGACCGCTTTTTTCCAATCAGCTTGACCTAGGGCCCTCCCCGTTTTACCGTCACTGTCCGTAACCATCCCTGGAGACAGGGTCTTGAGGCCCAATGGCGTCGGGAATCTGTCTCCCCCCGGCATCCCGCCGGGGTCCAACGACGACGAAAGTGAGCCTGGGGGGCCGCAGAATGCCGTCTGAATACGCAAAGGCTCTCGGCGCGCGCCTGCGCGCCATCCGCACCCAGCAGGGGCTGTCGCTGCACGGTGTGGAGGAGAAGTCCCGCGGCCGCTGGAAGGCCGTCGTCGTGGGTTCGTACGAGCGGGGCGACCGCGCCGTCACCGTTCAGAAGCTGGCCGAGCTCGCCGATTTCTATGGCGTGCCGGTTTCCGAGTTGCTGCCCGGCGGAGCCGCGCCGAGCCCGCTCGGGCCTACGCCCAAGCTCGTCATCGACCTTGAGCGGCTGCAGCAGCTTCCGAAGGACAAGGCCGGTCCTCTCGCCCGCTACGCCGCGACGATCCAGAGCCAGCGGGGCGACTACAACGGAAAGGTCCTGTCCATCCGCCAGGAAGACCTGCGTTCCCTGGCGGTCATCTATGACAAGTCCCCGACCGAGCTGACCGAGGAGCTCATCACCTGGGGCGTGCTCGACCCGGAGGCGCGCCGCGCCGTCGAGTCGTTCTGACCCGGCGAGATCGCCGGGGGCGCGAGGGGCCCGTCCCCTCGAAGAGCACAGCCCCCACCGCATGACCGAGACGGGGCCCGGCCACCCACCGGGCCCCGTTCCGTGCGCGCCCGCAGTTCCCCGTGCCCGCCGGCCCTTCCGCATCGGGCCGCCGGCGGCGAACTCGATAGCGATTCCTCCCGCAATCCACCGGCGGCACGGAATTTCCAGGAAAAGCCTCGCCGCCCCTCCCGCACTCGCGGGTTCCCGCGGCCCACGCGGCGCACCGATCACTCTGCGTCCAACCTCCCGCGTCATGCCACGGGAGCGGTGCGGCGCTCCTCGCCCGCGAGGGAAGCGCTCCCACGCGCGCGCCCCCGCCGCGGGACGAGCAACGCGAGCGGAAGCACTGCGGCCATGACGGCGGAGCTGACCGCGAACCCGGCGGTGAAGCCGCGCTCACCGGGCAGACCGGCCACGATCACGGCGCTCACCTGAGTGCCGAGGGACGCCCCGACCGTGCGGAGGAGGGTGTTGATGCCCGTGGCGACGCCCGTCTCCCCCGCCGGGACCGCCGCGACGACGAGGTTCGCGACGGCGGCGTAGGCGAAGCCGAGGCCGATGCCGCGGCCGAGACCGCCGACGTAGAGCTGCCACATGGCCGCGTGCTGGACGGTCACGAACGCGTAGCCGGCGGCGGTCAGCACCGCGCCGCCGAGCAGCACCATCCGGGAGCCGACGCGGCGGTCGAGGAGCCCGGCGGCCAGGCCCGCCGCCGTCATCCCGATGCTGGCGGGCAGCTGGAGCAGGGCCGCCTGCGTGGCCGTCCCGCCGAAGCCGTAGCCGGTGCCCGCCGGCAGCTGGACGAGGAGCGGGAACAGCAGCCCGCCCGCCATCAGGGCGTACCCGGACAGCAGCGACGCGGCGTTCGCCGTCCACACCCCGCGCACCCGCATCAGGCGCAGGTCGACCAGCGGCTCGGCGACGCGGGCCTCGACCCGCAGCCACGCCGCGGCCAGCACCGCCGCGAGGGCGAGCAGGCCGAGCACGCCCGGGGACGCCCAGCCCCAGTCCATCCCCTCGGTGAGCGCGGTCAGCGCGGCCACCAGCCAGCCGGCGAACAGCGCGGCCCCCCACCAGTCGACCCGGGCCGCGTCGCGCGGCGGGGACGCGGGAACGATCCACCAGGCGAGCAGGAGGCCCGGCAGGAGCCCGGCCACCGGCACCCACAGCAGCCAGCGCCAGCCCAGCAGGTCGATGACCGGCCCGGCGATGCACCACGAGATCGCACCGCCGAGGCCCAGCATCGACGACATCAGGCCGACCGCCGACGCCGTCCGGGCGGGCGGGAAGACGTCCCGGATGATGGTGTAGGCGAGCGGGAAGACGCCGCCGCCGATCCCGCCGAGCATCCGCCCGGCCAGCATCAGCGGCAGCGACCCGGCCGCCGCCGCGACGACCATCCCGACGGTGGCGGTCACCAGCACGGCCAGCAGCACGCGGCGCGGCCCGTACAGGTCGCCGAGCCGGCCGATCACCGGGGTGGACACCGCGGCCGACAGCGTCATCGCGGTGATCGCCCAGGCGGCGCCGGCGGCCGAGGTGTGCAGGCCCTGCTGGATCAGCGCGAGCGCGGGCGTCACGACGGCCATGGACAGCGAGTACGCCATCATGCCGAGGAACGCCAGCAGCGGCACCAGCCCCCGTCCGCCCCGCGCCGTCACCGCGTCCTCCCTTACTTCGCCGCCCTAACGATCTCATGGACGGACGAAGCAGGGACAAAGCGGGTTATTTCACAATCCCCGTCACCCGGGCTCGCCGACGACGCGGCGGGCCCGCAGGGACCGCACCTCCTCGTCCGGGACGCCCAGGACCTCGCGGAGGACCTCGTCGGTGTGCGCGCCGAGGAGCGGCGCGGGCGCCGGGGCCGGCACCTCCTCGCCCAGCCGCAGCGGGGACGCGGGGGCGAGATGGCGGCCGATGCCCGGCTCGTCCAGCTCGCCCATGAGCGGCTCGTCGTGCAGACCCGCCGCGACCTCGGCGAAGTCGCGGTACCGGGAGCACAGCACCGAGGTGCCCTTCAGCCCGTCCGCGGCCTCCGCGCAGGTGCGGGACGCGAACCAGGGGGCGAGGACGCCGCCGAGCGCGTCCCGGTAGGCGTACCGGTCGCCGGCGGTCCGGAAGTCGGCGCCGAGGGCCCGCTCCAGCGCCTCGGCGACCTCGGTGAGCCCGGTGGCGGCGACCAGGTCGCGCCAGTGCCGCGCGGACAGGACCGCGACCATGACCCGCCCGTCCCTGGTGGCGAAGTCGCGCCCGAAGTCACCGAACAACTGGTTGCCGAGCCGCGGCCGCACCTGCCCGAGCTGCGCCTCTGCCAGCATCCCGAGGTTGCCGGCCGTGGCGAGCGCGACGTCGGACAGTGCGACCCGCAGCCGGGTCCCCGCGCCGGTCCGCAGCCGGTGCCGCTCGGCGGCCAGCAGCCCGACGGCGAGGTAGAGACCGCACGCCACGTCCCAGGCCGGCAGCACGTGGTTGGACGGCTCCGCGCTCCCGGCCGGCCCGGTGATCGACGGGAAGCCCGCCTCGGCGTTGACCGTGTAGTCCACGCCGTTGCCGCCGTCCCGCGTGCCGAGCAGCTGCACGTGGATCAGGTCGGGCCGCACCTCCCGCAGCGCCTCGTACGTGAGCCCGTCGCGCGGCGGCGCGTTCGTCAGCACCGCACCGGCCTCCGCCGCCAGCCGCGCGACGAGCGCGCGCCCCTCGGCCGACCGCAGGTCGGCGGTCAGCGACCGCTTGCCCTTGTTCAGCCCGGCCCAGTACAGGCTGCGTCCGGACGGGGCGAGCGGCCACCGGTCGATGTCGGGGCCGCCGCCGATCTGGTCGACCCGGATCACGTCCGCGCCGAGCTGGGCGAGGGTCATCCCGCCGAGCGGGGAGGCGACGAAACTGGACAGCTCGATTACCCGCAGCCCCGCCAGCGGCGGCGCACCGTCATTCTGCATTCCACCGAGTATGCAAGTCCCCGCACCGCCCCCACGGCCCGCCCGCCTCCGAGCGACCGCGGGAGCCGCGCCGGTGCCGGTCGGCTCGGGGGGTTGCGACCAGCACCGGCGCGGCCGTCAAGGAGGCTTCAGCCCTCTCCCCGACCAGGCGGCGACCCGACCCATCGCGATCGCGAGCGAAGCCGGATTCAAGCGAAGCGAGAATCCGATCGCGCAGCGAGCCCCCAGGGCGAGTCGAAGCGATGCAGCGATCGCCCGCAGTGCCCGCCGAAGGAAGGCGCCCCGGCGCCTGACGCCAAGGGCACTGCAATCAAGGCAGAGTGGGTTGGCTGGGCACGCCGAGGGTGTCCTCGACGAGGGTGACGAAGACCTCGGCGTCGTGGAGGAGTTCCTCCGCTTCGCGCGGGGTGACGGCGCGCGGGAGGCCGGCCTCGGCGGCGGCGCGCTTGTCGGCGCCGGCGGCGAAGAACGCGGCCCACTCGCGCAGTGCGGGCTCGGCTTCGGGCAGCAGTACCCAGACGCTGCGCGGGCGTCCGCGGCGGTGGGTCTCCAGGGGTTCCTTGGACGCCAGCACCGCGGCGGCGGCGCGCAGCGCGGCCAGGTGGGCGCAGACGTAGCGGACGGCCGGCGAGGTCGCCTCGGCGGCCTCGGCGAGGCCCATGCGGGCGGCGTGCAGCTGGCCGACCGCCGTGTGGGTCGGCCGCGGCGCCGGCAGCGGCCGGTGGCGCGGGGCCGGTGCGGGCTGGGCGGCGGAGTGGACTCCGCGCGCCGCCGTGGTTGCGGACATGACTGCCTCCTTCCGGGGCTCGGGCCGGCCGGGCGGAGAGCTTCCCCTCACTCCGCCCGGCCGTCCGTCCCGCCGGCCACCGCTGCACCGGTCGGGGACGTCGCCCTGGCGCGGGCCGCGAGTCCCGCGCCACATCGAACATAAGTTCGACGCATTCACAGTAAAGCGTCCTGCCGCCGATTCGTCAACGTGTTCGAACGGGTGTCGCCTGACCTGCGTTCCGGGGCATACGCGCAGGAAAACGGCGGGTCGCGGGGGCCCGCCGCACCATAGGGTGCTGGCATGCATCCGAATGTCGAACGGGTCGCCGCGGCGCTGCGCGAGCACGGCGCCGCGGGAGAGATCATCGAGCTGCCGGACTCGGCCCGCACCGCCCAGGCGGCGGCGGACCAGCTCGGCTGCGAGGTCGGCGCGATCGCCAACAGCCTGGTGTTCGACGCCGACGGCGCGCCCCTGCTGGTGATGACGAGCGGCGCGCACCGGGTGGACACCGGCAAGGTCGCGCTGCTGGTGGGCGCGGAGAAGGTGCGGCGGGCGTCGCCCGAGTTCGTCCGGGAGGCGACCGGGCAGACGATCGGGGGCGTCGCGCCGGTCGGGCATCCGGCGCCGATCCGCACGCTCGTGGACGTCTGGCTGGACAAGTACGACGAGGTGTGGGCCGCCGGCGGGCTCGCGCACACCGTCTTCCCCACGGGCTACGACGAACTGTTGAAGATCACCGGGGGCACCCCGGCCGAAGTGAGCTGAAGGGGCCCACATGGAGATCTGGCACAACCCGCGCTGCTCGAAGAGCCGCGCCGCCAAGGCCGCGCTGGACGAGGCGGGCGTGGAGTACACCGAGCGCCGCTACCTGGACGAGCCGCCCACGGCGGACGAGCTGGACGCGGTCCTCAAGCGGATCGGCGCGGAGCCGTGGGAGGTGGCGCGGCTGAGCGAGCCGGTCGCCAAGGAGCTGGGGCTGAAGGACCTCGAACACGACCGCGCCCGGTGGATCGAGGTCATGGTGGCGAACCCGGTGCTGATCCAGCGGCCGATCGTGCTGACCGGTGACGAGGCCGTGGTGGCGCGGGATCCCGAATCGGTCCGGAAGGCCCTCGACAGCCGCTGATGCCGGTGTGATTCTGGGGATCGGAACGCTGCGGCGTTCCACGCCGACGATGGGTGACGTCCGGGAGGGGCGATGACCGCGCAGATGCGCACCGGCCCGGCCGCGCGCGACCCGGAGTTCCGGGGCATCGACCCGCCCGCGCTCGACCAGGTGATCCGGCAGCTGCGCGACGCGCAGGCGGCGATCTCGGGCTGGCTGAACGGGCACCGCCCGCCGGCCGGGGTGTCGCAGGCCGGGTACCGGCAGGCCGACCAGGTGGCGCACTGGGCCTCCGGGCAGCTCGGGATGCTGACGCGGCGGTACAACTTCGCGGTCACCCACCCCGACCCGGGCGGCGGGGTCGACGCGCCTCCCGCGCCGAAGCCCGCGCCGTCGCCGCCCCGGACGGGGAGCCCCGCCCCGGGCGGGACGCCGCATCCGGTGCGCCCGCCCCGCCGGACGTCCCCGGTGCGCAAGGTCGCGCCGACGCCGCGGGGCGCGGGCGACCTCGGCGGCTACCCGGACCGTCCGGCCGCGCAGAAGGCGGCCAGGGCGGACGCGCTGGCCGTCGCCGCCGCCGTGCAGGACGGCAAGGCCGTCCCGGACGCGGTGTGGAAGCGGCTGAAGGCCGACGCCGGCGACCCCGACTACACCGAGGCGCTGTACGGGCGGCTCGGCCCCGCGGGCGCCGCGGACCTGGTCAGGGCGGCGCACGGCGACGAGGCGCGGCTGAAGGTGATCGAGGAGTCGCTCGGCACCTCCAGCCACCACCTGGTGATGGACGTGACGTGGCTGCGCGCCTTCCTCGCCGAGGCCGACCGCGCCGGGGTGCGTCCGGCGGCCGTCCAGGTCGTCACCGAGGCCGCGATGAGCGGCAGGACCCGCGAGGCCATCGCCAAGCTGCACCTGGACCCCGTGATGCACACGCAGGGCGCACCGGGCCCGAACAGCACACCGAACCACGCGAGCACGCCCAGCCACGAGAGCACACCGAGCAACGTCGCCTGATGTGAGGTCGCCATGGCCGCTCCGCCGCCTCCGGGGAGCCTGCCCCCGCCGTACACGGCCGCCGGGGCCGCCGAGCTGTCGCCGACGGAGCGGCCGAACCCCGAGTACGAGCGGCTGTACCACGCCTACGCCGACGCCTACGGCAGCATCGACCAGGTCAGGCGGGCCCTGGACGCGCCGGCGCGGACGCTCGGCTCGACCGACGCGTGGCTGGGCCCGGAGGCGCGCGAGTGGGGCGCGCAGCTCGATTCCCAGCGCGGGACGCTGAAGAAGGCGGCCGACCGGATCCTGTGGGACATCTACGACCGGCTGTCGTCCACGCAGCGCACCACCCCGCGGGTCTAGTCTCTTCCGGGTGAGGGACCCGAAGCTGCGCGAGATCGACGAACGCGCCTTCCTACGCCGACTCGGCCCCATGCTCGATGTGTACAGGGCCGCCATGGAGCCGCCGGAGGAGCAGTTGCCGGGCCGGCACACGATCATGGAGCGGCACGCGGCGTACCCGTCGTTCCGCGCGTTCGTCGCGGAGCGGCGCGGCGCGCTGCCCGGCCTGCCCGGACCGGTCCACGGGTTCGCCTACGGGTTCAGCGGGGCGCGCGGGCAGTGGTGGCACGACGTGGTGTACCAGGCGCTCATCGACGTCGGCGGCGACGCGCACGCCGAGTCGTGGATGGACGACTCGTTCGAGGTGGCGGAGCTGCACGTGCACCCGCAGGCGCAGGGCAGGGGGCTCGGGCGGGCGCTGCTGACGGCGCTGTGCGAGGGGCGGCCGGAGCGCACGGTCGTGCTGTCGACGCTGGACCGCCGGCCCGAGACCCCGGCCCGCCACCTGTACCGCTCGGTCGGCATGGTCGATCTGCTGACCGACTTCGAGTTCCCCGGCGGCGGCCCCCGCTACGCGGTCATGGGCGGGACGCTGCCCCTGGCGCCGTACCCGCCGGTCTCCAGCAGCCCGTAGACCTCGCGCGTCGCCGTCGACTGGTTGAAGGTGATGAAGTGGACGCCGGGCGCGTCCTGGTCGAGCAGGTCGCGGCACAGGTCGGCGGCGTGCTCGATGCCGAGCCGCCGCACCGCGTCCGGGTCGTCGGCCACGGCGTCGAAGCGGGCCCTGACCTCGGGCGGGAACGGCGCGCCGGACAGCTGCTCGGAGCGCTCGATGGTGCTGTACTTGGTGACCGGCATGATGCCGGGGATGATCGGCGTATCGCAGCCGGCGGCGGCCACCCGGTCGCGCAGCCGGAAGTAGTCGTCCGCGCGGAAGAACATCTGGGTGATCGCGTAGTCGGCGCCGGCGCGGCACTTGTCCACGAAGAACCGGGTGTCGCTCTCGATGTCGGGCGAGCGCGGGTGCTTGTAGGGGAACGCGGCGACGCCGACGCAGAAGTCGCCGTAGGAGCGGATCATGCGGACGAGCTCGGCGGCGTACTCGACGCCCTCGGGGTGCTTGAGCCATTCCCCCATCGGGTCGCCGGGCGGGTCGCCGCGCAGCGCGAGCACGTTGCGGACGCCGGCGGCGGCGAACCGGCCGATGAGGTTGCGCAGCTCGGCCTGGGAGTGGTTCACGGCGGTGAAGTGCGCGACGGGGGTGAGGGTGGTGTCGGTGGCGATGCGCTCGACGATGTCGACGGTCGTGTCGCGGGTGCCGCCGCCCGCCCCGTAGGTGACCGACACGAACGTCGGGTGCAGGGGCTCCAGCTCGCGGATCGTACGCCACAGGTTCCGCACGCCCTGCTCGGTCTTGGGCGGGGAGAACTCGAAGGAGAAGGAACGCTCGCCCGAGGCGAGCAGCTCTCGGACGGTGGGAGGCCGGACGGGACGTACGGATCGCATCCCCCAAGCCTACAGGCGGGCTCCCCCGGGGTCCGGCGGACGGCCGGGCCGCGGGCGACGGCTCCGTTACGGGTGATCCTGCACACGTCTACACCGACGTAATGCCTCTATTTCCCGTGATCGACTGACATATCCCCGGATAGCTGGCGGGTGGATTCCGTCCGGCTGGATACGATCGCGGGCATGTCGAGGCTGCCTGCGGGAGGACGACCCCCCGCGCCCCCCGGATCGCTCCGCTCGTCCTGGAGCCGCATCCGCAAGGAGGTCGACGAGGCGCTGCTGGCCTTCGTCGACCGCCAGCGCCCCGGCCTGCTGGCCATCAGCGACGACCTCGGGCCGCTGCTGTCGGCCCTGGACGCGCTGCTGGCGGGCGGCAAGCGGCTGCGCCCGGCGTTCTGCTACTGGGGATGGCGCGCGGCCGACGGCGGCACCGACGACCCGGCGATCGTGCACGCGGCGGCGTCCCTGGAGCTGCTGCAGGCGAGCGCGCTGATCCACGACGACGTGATGGACTCCAGCGACACCCGGCGCGGGCAGCCGTCGGTGCACCGCCGGTTCGAGGCGCTGCACCACGCGCAGGGCTGGCCGGGCGCCGCCGTGCCCTTCGGCTCGGGCACCGCGATCCTGCTCGGCGACCTGTGCCTGGCCTGGTCGAGCGAGATGTTCGAGACCTGCGGGCTGGACGAGGAGCGGCGCCGCCGCGGCCGTGCCGTCTACGACCTGATGCGCACCGAGGTCATGTGCGGCCAGTACCTCGACATGCTGGAGGGCACCCGCGGCCGCGCGACCGTGGAGACGGCGCTGCGGGTGGTGGAGTTCAAGAGCGCCAAGTACACGATCGAGCGGCCGCTGCACCTCGGCGCCGCGCTGGCCGGCGCGGACCCGCGGGTCACCGCCGCGCTCACCGGCTACGGCCTGCCGCTCGGCATCGCCTTCCAACTGCGCGACGACGTGCTGGGCGTGTTCGGCGACCCCGCCGAGACCGGCAAGCCGGCCGGCGACGACCTGCGCGAGGGCAAGCGGACCGTGCTGGTCGCGCTCACGCTGGAACGCGCCACCGCGGCGCAGGCGGCCGCGCTGGAGCGCCGCCTCGGCGACCCGGAGCTGGACCTTCCCGGCGTGGACGAGGCGCGCGCGATCATCGAGGAGACCGGCGGCCTGGCGGCCTGCGAGGCGATGATCGACGGCTACCTGGGCGAGGTCGGCCGCGCGCTGGCCGGCGCGCCGATCGCCGAGGAGGCCCGCGACGCGCTCGCCGAGCTCGCGATCGCCGCCACCGCCCGCCGCACCTGACCCCGCCCCGCCCGGTGGCCGCGCCCGTGATCGGGGGCGTCCGGGCCCGTATTGGCAGATGATCCAAAAGTAACGATCCGGCCAAGTGAGGCCGCAGGGGTAGCACCGTTCCACCATTTGGTGGCAGAAATGTCGCCATGTGCGCAGACATCCCCGGGAACCGCGTGCCGCGCATCGCTCCGCTGCCCGCGGCGGAGTGGGACGACACGCTGAAGGCCGCGACCGCGTCGATCGGTCCGCTGAACGTCCTGACCACGCTCGGCCGCCACCCGAAGCTGTTCGGGAGCTGGGTCCGTCTCGGGACGGCGCTGCTCATGAAGGGCCTGCTGGGCGACCGCGACCGGGAGCTGGCCATCATGCGCACGGCGCACCTGCGGGACTGCGCGTACGAGTGGGGGCACCACCGCCGGCTCGCGCTGGCCGCGGGCCTGACGGAGGCCGAGATCGCCGCGCTCCGGCTGCCCGCCGACGACCACGCCTGGAGCGAGGACGACCTGATGGTGCTGACCGCGGCGGACGAGCTGAACGAGCGCAGCACCCTCACCGACGCGACCTGGGCGGCGCTGTCGGCCCGGTTCGGGGAGCCGGAGCTGATCGAGCTCGTGATGCTCATCGGTCACTACCACATGGTCGCCTTCGCGCTGAACGCCCTGCGCGTCCAGGACGAGGAGGAGCACTGATGCAGCCCTTCACAAGGCGGACGAGCACCCGGGCGAGCAGGCGGGCGGGCACGCGGACGGGCCGATGGACGGGCAGGTGGACGCCTGCCGCGGGGGCGCTGGCGTCCGTGCTCGCGCTCGCCGCGCCCGTCTCCGCCGCGTTACCGGCGCAGGCGGCGCCGACCAGGTGCGGCGACCCGGCGCAGCGCCCGTGGTGCGACGCCTCGCTCACCGCCGACCGGCGGACGGCGCTGCTGACGGCGAAGATGACCGACGACGAGAAGATCGCGATGCTCGCGTCGGACGACCCGCTGGGCGGCCCGCTCGGCGGCTTCATCGACACCGCGCACGCCGACACCAACAGCGGCATCGCGCGGCTCGGCATCCCGCCCGTCTACATGGCCGACGGCCCGGCGGGCGTCCGGCAGGGCAGGGCGACCCGGCTGCCCGCGCCGATCTCGCTGGCCGCCGGCTTCGACCCGGAGGCGGCCCGGCTGTACGGCGGGACGGTCGGGTGGGAGGCCAGGCACCGCGGCAACGATCTGATCTTCGGGCCGACCGTGGACGTGCTGCGGGTGCCGCGCAACGGCCGCTCGTTCGAGGGCTTCGGCGAGGACCCGTACCTGTCGTCCGGTCTCGGGGCGGCCTGGATCCGCGGCGCGCAGGCGCAGGGCGTCATGGCGTCGGTCAAGCACATGGCCGTCTACACCCAGGAGACCGACCGGCTGTCGCTGGACATGAAGGTGGACCCGCGCACGCTGCGGGAGGTCTACCTGCCGCCGTTCGAGGCGGCGGTGAAGCAGGGCGGCGCGGCCACCGTGATGTGCGGGTTCGGCAAGCTGAACGGGCGGTGGGCGTGCCAGGACGACGGCGCCCTCAACAAGGTCCTGCGGTCGGAGTGGGGCTTCAAGGGGTTCGTGCCGTCCGACCACACCGCCGTGCAGGACACCGCGGCGGGCGCCAACGGCGGCGTCGACATGGAGCTGCCGATCGGCATGCACTACAACGCGTTCATGCTCAAGCAGGCGGTCGCGCAGAAGACGGTCACGCAGGCGACGATCGACGGGCACGTCCGCAACGTCCTGCGGACGATGTTCGCGTTCGGGGTGTTCGACCGGCCCGCCTACCCCAACGACCTCGGGACGATCGACCGGAGCGCGAGCGAGGCCGCCGCGCGGAAGATCGCGGAGAGCGGCATCACGCTGCTGCGCAACGCCGGCGGGATCCTGCCGCTGAAATCGCCGTCGTCCATCGCGCTGGTCGGGCGGGCCGCGCGGGAGAGCCAGAGCGGCTCGGGCTCGGCGAACGTCGTCCCGTTCAGCGCCGTCAGCGCGCAGGACGGCATCGCCCGCCGCGCGGGCTCCGGGACGAAGGTCACCTACACCGACGGCGGGAACGCCGGTGCCGCCGCCGACGCCGCCCGCAAGGCCGACGTCGCGATCGTGTTCGCCACCGACAGCGAGGGCGAGTTCTTCGACCGGTCCTGCCTGACGCTCACGTGCGGCGACCCGCTGCGCGGCGACCAGGACGCGCTGATCAGCGCGGTCGCCGCGGCCAACCCCAACACGATCGTCGTGCTGGAGACGGGCGGCCCGGTGCTGACGCCGTGGCGGAACCAGGTGAAGGGCATCGTCGAGGCCTGGTATCCCGGCCAGGAGGGCGGGAACGCGCTGGCCCGCGTCCTGTACGGGGACGTCGACCCGGGCGGCCGGCTGCCCGTCACCTTCCCCGCCGCGGAGAACGACGCGCCGACGGCCGCGAACCCGGCGCAGTTCCCCGGCGTGAACAAGACCGTCACGTTCTCCGAGGGCGTCATGGTCGGCTACCGGCACTACGACGCCAAGGGGACCACGCCGGCGTTCCCGTTCGGGCACGGCCTGTCCTACACGGCGTTCGGCTACAGCGGGCTCACCGCATCGTCCACGTCGGTGGAGGTGACGGTGACCAACACCGGCCGGCGGGCGGGGACGGCCGTCCCGCAGCTCTACCTCGGGCTGCCCTCGCCCGGCGTGGACGTCCCGCAGCCGGCCCGGCAGCTGAAGGGCTACGCCAAGGTCGCGCTGGCGCCCGGCGAGAGCAGGCGCGTGGCGTTCCCGCTGACCTCGCGGTCGCTGGCGTACTGGAACGAGGGGGCGAAGGCGTGGAAGGTCGCCGCCGGCTGCTACAAGGTCATGGTCGGCGGATCCGAGCGCGACATCGCCCAAACGGGGAGCTTCGGGACGTGTCCCGCCAAGTAAAGATCGGGGTTCCCCTGCCCCGGTCCGGGGTCACGC
Source organism: Actinomadura sp. NTSP31 (assembly GCF_041951385.1). NCBI lineage: Bacteria > Bacillati > Actinomycetota > Actinomycetes > Streptosporangiales > Thermomonosporaceae > Actinomadura > Actinomadura sp. NTSP31. The sequence goes on from NZ_JBGNUT010000013.1 coordinate 19,991, forward strand.
GGTAGAAATGAGGGGTTCTTCGTCCGTCCCCGCCGAGTCGGAGTCCCCCCTTGCCGCACGACACCTCCCGCGGGAGGACGACCTCCCGCAGCGCCCGTCCCGCGCCGCGGCACGGCCGGGGCCGGCGGCACGAGAGGCCGCTGCGCCCCGGCGACCCGCGCAGCGTCGGCGGCTACCGGCTGCTCGGCCGGCTCGGCGAGGGCGGCCAGGGCGTGGTCTACCTCGGCCGGGACGGCGACGGCGCGCCGGTCACGGTCAAGGTGCTGCGCGGCGGCCTGGACGCCGGGGAGCGGGCGCGCAGCCGCTTCGTCAAGGAGGCGGAGGCGGCGCGCAAGGTCGCCGGGCGGCACACCGCGCGGGTCCTGGACGCCGACGTCACCGGCGACCGCCCCTACATCGTCAGCGAGTTCGTCGAGGGCCCGACGCTGCAGCGGGTCGTGGACGAGGAGGGGCCGCTGCCGGCGCCGCGGCTGCGCAAGACGGCGCTGCGCACCGCCGGGGCGCTCGCCGCGATCCACCGCGCGGGGATCGTGCACCGCGACTTCAAGCCCGCCAACGTGGTGCTCGGCCCGGACGGCGCGAAGGTCATCGACTTCGGCATCGCCCGCGCCGCCGACGCGCTCACCCGCACCGAGCCGCTCACCACGAGCCCGCTCGGCACGCCCGGCTACATGGCGCCCGAGCAGATCGAGGACGAGCCGGTCGGGCCGCCCGCCGACGTGTTCGCCTGGGGCGCCGCGATGGTGTTCGCCGCGACCGGCCGGCCGCCGTTCGGCACCGGGCCGGGCGCGGCGGTGATGCGGCGGGTGACCTCCCGGCCGCCCGACCTCGGCGACATGGCCGGGCCGCTGCGCGACCTGGCCGCCCGCTGCCTGGACAAGAACCCGGCGGCCCGGCCCACCGCGCCGCAGCTCGTCCGCGCGCTGCGCGAGGGGCAGGGCCCGGCGCCGCGGCCGCGGCCGACCCGCATCCCGCGCTACCGGTGGCGGATGATGCTGGCGCTCGGCGCGGTGATCGTCGCCGGGTTCGTGCTGGGCGTGCTGTTCTAGCGGCGGGCGGCCCGTTCTCACGGCGCGCGGCCTGCGATTGCGGCGGGCGGCGCTCACCAGTGCGGCGGGCGCTCCTCCAGCAGCCGGTCGTCGTCATCGCCGCCGCCGCGCCACTCGCCCCAGCCGGTGTCGGTGTCGTCGGAGGTCTGGTCCGGCAGGATCTCCAGGTCGTCGCCCAGGTCGACCGGCCGGTCGTCGTCGGGTCCCACGGTCATGACGCCCATTGTCGGTCATCGGGCCCACCGCCCGCACCGTGATCCCCGTCGCCGCCCGCCGGGCCCGGTCGGGCCGCCCGCCGGGCCCGGTCAGGCGGCCAGGCGACGGGCGAACCCGGCGGCGGCGGCGCCCGGGTCGGCGGCCTCGGTGATCGCCCGGACCACCACGACGCGCTCGGCGCCCGCGTCCAGCACCTCGCCGAGGTTGGCGAGGTCGATGCCGCCGATCGCGAACCAGGGGCGCGGCTGGCGCTGCGCCGCCACGTACTCCAGCAGCTTCGGGCCGGGCGCGGGGCGTCCCGGCTTGGTCGGGGTGGGCCACACCGGGCCCGTGCAGAAGTAGTCCACGCCCGGCTCGGCGGTCGCCGCGGACGCCTGCTCGCCGGAGTGCGTGGACCGGCCGATCAGCACGTCCCCGCCGACGATCTCGCGGGCGGCCGGCACCGGCAGGTCGTCCTGCCCGAGGTGCAGCACGTCGGCGCCGACCGCGCGGGCGACGTCGGCGCGGTCGTTGACCGCCAGCAGCGCCCCGTGCCGCTCGCAGGCCGCCCGGAACACCTCCAGGTACGCCATCTCCTGCCGGGCCTCCAGGCCCTTCTGGCGCAGCTGGACGATGTCGACGCCGTTGCCCAGGACCGCGTCCAGGAACGCGGGAAGGTCCCCTTGCCGCTCCCTCGCGTCCGTGCAGAGGTAAAGGCGGGCGCGGCTGAGCCGGGCGCGCAGCGCCACGGCCCGTTCGGTCGGGATGTGCCTGGACACGGTGGGGGAGGTTTCCTTTCACGGGGCGGGCACGGGTCCGCGGGGCCACGCGCGATGGCGCGACCCCGCGGGTCGTTCGGTCGGCCGTTCGGTCGGCCGGCGTCACCGGGAGGGCGGCGTCCGCTCCCCCGGGGGCCGGCGTGGTCGGGTCAGAATGCCAGGGCCTGGGCGCGGCGGCGCACCTCGGTCCCCCGGTTCTCGCTGAGCGCCTGGACGGGCGTGCCGGGCAGCGTGTCGTCGGCGGTGAACAGCCAGCGGAGGGTCTCGACGTCGCCGAAGCCGGCGTCCGACAGCAGCGTCAGCGTGCCGGGCAGGCCCTTGATGACCTGGCCGTCGCGGATGAACGCCGCCGGGACCATCGGTTCGCCGTCGCGGCGGACCGACAGCAGCTTGCGCTCGCTGATGAGCTGCTTGATCCGGCTGGTCTTGATGCCGAGCCGCTCCGCCGTCTCCCGTAGGGAGAGCCAGTCGCCGGCGAGGGCGTCGGTGCGGGGGTCCAGTGCGCTGTCAACGGTTGCGTGCGTCTGGGTCACGCCCCCTTGCTACCACGCCTTCGGAAGCCTCAAACCCGCCCGGCCGCCGTTACCGCCGGTCACCTTCCGCTACCCGCGAACGGCCTGCCGGACGGGCACGTCCGGGTCCGCGACCGCCGCCGGATCGACGGGCGTCCCGGCGGCGATCACCCGCCTCGCCTGCACCAGGTCGCGGGGGCGGTCGACGGTCAGGATCGCGTCGAGCCGGTCGCCGGTCAGCCACGCCACCGCCCACTTGCGGCCGGACGGGTCGCCGCGGTGCACGAGCCGCTCCGAGCGCGCGTGGTTCCCGGCGTACTGCACCATGCGTCCGAACTGCTCGGACCAGAAGTAGGGGGCGGCGTCGTAGACCGCGTCCTGGCCGAGCAGGGCCGCGGCGGCGACGTCTGGGGCGTTGAGGGCGGTGTCCCAGTGCTCGACGAGCAGCCGGCGCCCGTACCGCTCCGACCACCAGGCGGCGCAGTCGCCGACCGCGACGACGTCCGGGCGGACGGTGCCGTCCCCGTCGTCCAGGACGGTGCGGAACGAGCCGTCGGTGACGACGCCACGCTCCAGCCGCAGGCCGGAGCCCTCCAGCCAGCCGAGCGCGGGCCGCACGCCGACGCCGACGACGACCTCGTCGGCGTCGATCCGCTCGCCGCCGTCCGGGCCGGCGAGGGCGAGCCCGCCGTGCTCGACCGCGGCGACCTTGACGCCGGTGCGCAGTTCGACGCCCGCCTCGGCGTACCAGGGGATGGTGAGCGCGCCGACCTCGGGCCCGATCGCCTGCGAGAGCGGGGTGCCGGCGGCCTCGACGACGGTGACGGCGCAGCCCTTCTTCGCGGCGGTCGTGGCGACCTCGGCGCCGATCCAGCCGGCGCCGACGATGACGATCCGGGCGCCCTCGGTGAGCCGTCCGCGCAGGTCGCGGGAGTCCTCGATGGTGCGCAGGACGTGCTGGCGGCCGTCGCCCGGCAGCGTGACGGGCGCGGCCCCGGTCGCGATGACCAGGCCGTCGAAGGGCAGGTCGCCGGCGGTGGAGGCGACGGTGCCGCCCCCTCGGCCGTCCGGGCCCGGTGCGTCGAGGCGAAGGCCGGTGGCGCGCTCGCCGAGCAGCAGTTCGCAGCGGAGCGCGTCCCAGTCGGCGTCGACGGTCGTGTCGTCGGAGTCGCCCGCCAGCACGGCCTTCGACAGCGGCGGCCGGTCGTAGGGCCGGTGCCGCTCCGCCGAGAGGAGGGTCAGCGCGCCCTCGTACCCCTTGCTCCTCAGTGCCTCGGCGGCCCGCACGCCCGCCAGCCCGCCGCCCACGACGATCACCCTGTTCATGGGCGCCCACCCTAACGGGCCCGCCGGAGCGGATTTGGACTGGTGTCCAGACAGCTGCATCGCGGCCGGTGGTCGTAGGGTGGGGGACATAACGGCACGTGCACAACACAACAGGGCGCGGGAGTCCGGTGCGACCGGGCTGAGAGGGCGGCTGACCGGGCCGCCGACCGCCACGACCTGATCCGGATCATGCCGGCGAAGGGAGCGCGCATTGCAGATCGCGATCATCGGGGCCGGGGTCATCGGCCTGGCCACCGCCTGGCGGGCCGCGCAGGGCGGCGCCGCCGTCACCCTGGTCGACCCGGCGCCCGCGGGCGGCGCGTCGTCGGTCGCCGCGGGCATGCTCACCCCGGTCAGCGAGCTGACCTACGGCGAGGAGCCGCTGCTGCGCCTCGGCCTCGCCTCCCGCGACCGCTACGGCGCGTTCGCCGCCGAGCTGGCCGAGGCCACCGGCCTGGACACCGGCTACCGCGACGACGGGACGCTCCAGGTCGCGTTCGACTCCGACGACCTGAAGGTCCTGGACGACCTGCGCGCCTTCCAGGAGGGGCTCGGGATCCCCGTCGAGCCGCTGACCGGCCGCGAGTGCCGCAGGGCCGAGCCGATGCTGGCGCCCGGCGTGCGCGGCGGCCTGCTCGCCCCCGAGGACGGCTCGGTCGACCCGCGCCGCCTGGCCCCGGCGCTGCTGGCGGCGGGCGAGCGGCTGGGCGTCCGGCTGGTGCGGCGGCGGGCGAAGGGCGTCGTGATCGAGCGGGACGCCGCCGCCGGGGTCCGGCTGGAGGACGGCTCGGAGATCCGCGCGGACAAGGTGCTGCTGGCCGCCGGGCCGTGGTCGGGCGACCTCGAGGGCCTGCCCGCCGGGACCGTTCCACCCGTCCGGCCGGTCAAGGGCCAGGTGGTCCGGCTCCGCACGCCGGTGCCGTTCCTGCGGCGCACGACCCGCGGCCTGGTCAAGGGCTCGTCGATCTACCTGGTGCCGCGCGCGGACGGCGAGATCGTCATCGGCGCCACGCAGGAGGAGATGGGGTTCGACACGCGGGTCACCGCGGGCGGTCTGTGGGAGCTGCTGCGGGACGCCCGCGAGCTGCTGCCCGGCATCACCGAGCTGGAGTTCGCCGAGGTCACCGCCGGGCTGCGCCCCGGCTCCCCGGACAACGCGCCGCTGATGGGCCCCACCGCGCTGCCCGGCCTCTACCTCGGCACCGGCCACTTCCGCAACGGGATCCTGCTGGCGCCGGTCAGCGCCGACGCGCTCGCCGCGATGCTGCTGGACGGGCCCGTCCCGGACGTGGCCGCCCCGTTCTCCCCCGCCCGCTTCGCCCCCGAACCGCAGTGACGAAGGTCGTGCAGTCATGAAGATCATCGTGAACGGAGAGCCGCGGGAGCTGCCCGCCGGCACGTCCCTGGCGCAGGCGGTCGCGGCCGTGACCACCGCCGCGTCCGGAGTGGCCGCCGCGCTGAACGACGAGGTCGTCCGGCGGTCGGCGTGGGAGGCGACGACGCTGCGCGAGGCGGACCGCCTCGAGGTGCTGACCGCGGTACAGGGAGGCTGACCGGTGACACAGCGGACGACGAACGACACCGCCGAGGACGCCCTGGTGATCGCCGGGGAGGAGATCTCCTCCCGGCTGATCATGGGCACCGGCGGGGCGCCCAGCATGCACGTGCTGCGCGAGGCGCTCACCGCGTCGGGGACGGCGCTGACCACGGTCGCGATGCGGCGGGTCGACCCGTCCGCGCGCGGCTCGGTGCTGGACGTGCTGACCGAGTGCGGCATCCGGGTGCTGCCGAACACGGCGGGCTGCTTCACCGCCGGCGAGGCTGTGCTGACCGCGAAGATGGCGCGCGAGGCGCTCGGCACGAACTGGGTCAAGCTCGAGGTGATCGCGGACGAGCGGACGCTGCTGCCGGACCCGATCGAGCTGGTGGAGGCCGCCGAGCAGCTCGTCGACGACGGCTTCGTCGTGCTGCCCTACACCAATGACGACCCCGTGCTGGCGCAGCGGCTGGAGCGGATCGGCTGCGCGGCGGTGATGCCGCTCGGCTCGCCGATCGGCTCGGGGCTCGGCATCCGCAACCCGCACAACATCGAGCTGATCGTCGAGCGGGCGGAGGTCCCGGTGATCCTGGACGCGGGGCTCGGCACCGCGTCCGACGCCGCGCTGGCGATGGAGCTCGGCTGCGACGCGGTGCTGCTCGCGACGGCCGTGACCCGCGCCCAGTCCCCCGCCCGGATGGCGGCGGCGATGCGGCACGCCGTCGAGGGCGGGCGGCTCGCCCGGCTGGCCGGCCGGATCCCCAGGCGCCGCTACGCCCAGGCGTCCTCCCCCTTCGAGGGCCTCGCCTCCCTCTGACTTCGCTGAAGCGCTACTAAAGCTTCGGCTGAAGAAATATTCGCTGGACCTGAACGGTGGGCGTCCCCAGACTGAGGGGCGTCCACCGGACGGGGACCGGCCGCAACCGCGCGCCACCGTTCGGTGTTCATGGAAACGTCCCGACCCTAAGGTGCGCCACATGCAACAGGACAGCTCCCGGCCGGCGGGCATCGACCGGCTCGCCGTCGCGGCGGCGGCCGTCACGGTCGTGCTGTGGGCCTCGGCGTTCGTCGCCATCCGCAGCGCCGGCGCGGACTACGGCCCCGGCGCCCTCGCCCTCGGCCGGCTGCTCTCCGGGACCGTCGTGCTCGCCGCGATCTGCCTCGTCCGCCGCGAGGGCCTGCCGCCGAAGGGCGCCTGGCCCGGCATCGTCGCGGCGGGCGTGCTGTGGTTCGGCGCCTACATGGTCGCGCTGAACTGGGGTGAGCGGCTCGTCGACGCCGGCACCGCGGCGCTCGTCGTCAACATCGGCCCGATCCTCATCGCGCTGCTCGGCGGCTGGCTGCTGAAGGAGGGGTTCGCGCCCCGGCTGCTGGCCGGCATGGCGGTGTCGTTCGCGGGCGCCGCCGTCGTGGGGCTGTCGATGTCCGGGGACGGGAGCGCCTCGGTCGGCGGCGTGCTGCTGTGCCTCGGCGCCGCCGTGACCTACGCGTTCGGCGTCGTCAGCCAGAAGCCGGCGCTCCGGCACGCCTCGCCGCTGCAGTTCACCACGTGGGCCTGCGCCATCGGCGCGGTCGTCTGCCTGCCGTTCGCGCCGCAGCTGGTCGCGCAGGCCGCGGACGCCCCGGCCGGCGCGACCCTGAACATGCTCTACCTCGGCGTCTTCCCCACCGCGATCGCCTTCACCACCTGGGGATACGCGCTGGCCCGCACGTCCGCCGGGAAGATGGGCGCCACCACCTACGCGGCGCCCGCGCTCGTCGTGGCGATGTCGTGGCTGTTCCTCGACGAGGTGCCCGGCCTGATCACGCTCGGCGGCGGCGTCCTGTGCCTGGCCGGCGTCGCCGTCTCCCGCAGCACCCGTGGCCTCCGCCGCCGCCCGGCGCCCGCGCCCGTCCCCGCGGACGCCGCCGGATCCGACCCGCGGCTCATCGATGCTCATACTCCCGACTGATGAGAACATCCGTCATTCGCCCGTAAACTCGCACCGATGGACACGTCGGTTGCAGATCCACTCGTCGGGCAGGTGCTCGACGGGCGCTACCGCATTGAGTCGCGGATCGCGCGCGGCGGCATGGCCACCGTGTACGTGGCCCGCGACATCCGGCTGGACCGCACGATCGCGATCAAGGTGATGCACGCCGCCCTGGCCTCCGACGAGGACTTCGTCGCCCGCTTCATCGGCGAGGCCAAGGCCGCCGCGGCGCTCTCCCACCCCAACGTCGTCGCCGTGTACGACCAGCGCTCCGACGGCGAGCACGTGTTCCTGGTGATGGAGTACGTCCCCGGCCGGACGCTGCGCGACGCGCTCACCGAGCTCGGCCGGCTCGGCCCGCGCTCCGCGCTGGAGATCATGCAGCCGGTGCTGGCGGCCCTCGGCGCCGCCCACCGCGCCGGGCTCGTGCACCGCGACGTCAAGCCGGAGAACGTGCTGATCTGCGAGGACGGCACGATCAAGGTCGCCGACTTCGGGCTCGCCCGGGCCGAGACCGCGAGCAAGATGACCAAGACCGGCATGATCATCGGCACGGTCGGCTACCTCGCGCCGGAGCAGGTCCTGGCGGGCAGCGCCGACGTCCGCTCCGACGTCTACGCCGCCGGGATCATGCTGTTCGAGCTGCTCACCGGCCACCTGCCGCACCAGGCCGACACGCCGCTCGCCGTGGCCTACAAGCACGTCAACGAGGTCGTCCCGGCGCCGTCCAGCGTCGTGCCCGGCATCCCGCAGCGGGTGGACGAGCTGGTCACCGACGCCACGGCGCACGACCCGTCCCGCCGCCCGCAGGACGCCAACCAGTACCTCGCCGAGGTCGCGGAGGTCTTCGGCGGGCTGCCCCGCGACTTCGACCGCCGGATGGAGGAGGCGTCCCGCAACGCCACCAGCATGCTGGAGTCGCCGCCCGCCGCGCCGCCGCAGGGCCGCACCGCCGTCCTCGACGCGAGCACCCTGCCGCCCGAGGCGCTCCCGGCGGGCCACATCCCCCGCTCCCGCACCGACCGGGCGCTCGGCGCGCTCACCGGCAAGTACGTCCTGATCGCCATCGGCGCCGTCGCCGCGGTGATCCTCGGCTGGGCCGTCTGGTACCAGACGTCCGGCCAGTACGACCACATCCCGTCCCAGATCATCGGGATGAAGGTCGCGGACGCCCAGCGCGAGCTCGACGGCGACGGCCTCGACGTCCGCGTCGCCACCGCCGTCTACGACGACCACGTCCACAAGGGCATGGTCGCCAAGAGCGACCCGCCCGCCGGGGCCCGGATCGCCAAGGGCGAGACCGTCACGCTGACCCCGTCCAAGGGCATCACGCCCCGCGAGATCCCGGACGTGTCGGGCAAGTCGCTCGACGACGCGAAGCAGACCCTGCGGAGCAAGGGCTTCACCGTCGGCAAGACCAGCACGATCCCGTCCCAGACGGTCGCCAAGGACAAGGTCGTCGGCACCGACCCGGAGGCGGGCGAGAAGCTGTCCCCCGACAAGCCGGTCGACGTCGTCGTCAGCAGCGGCATGTCCATGCCGAACGTCCTCGGCTCGAACGGCGACGCGGCCGCCAACCAGCTGCGCTCCATGGGGCTGAACGTCAAGGTCGAGAAGAAGAAGGTCGACGGCAAGCCCGCGGACACGGTGGTGAGCCAGGACCCGTCCGAGGGAACCGGCGTGTCCCGCGGCGACGACGTCACCATCGTCGTCAACAAGCGCGACTGCGTCGTGGACGCCGGCCCGTTCCACTTCGGGTGCAACGACGGCGACCAGCAGCAGAACATCCCCGTCCCGAACGTGACCGGGCGCAGCGTCGCCGACGCCAGGAAGGCCCTGGAGGACTCCGGCTTCCAGGTCAACGTCACCGGCTTCGGCGGCAACACCGTCCGGCTGCAGAGCCCGAACGGCGGCGAGGCCCCGCGCGGCTCCACCGTCACCCTGGTGAAGGGCCCCTGACCGGCTCGGACGGTCAGCGGCGGCGGCTAGGCTGAAGGCGCTATGACCGCACCGCAGAGCCCCGTCGGGGCGCATGTTCCCGTGGCCGGCGGGCTCGCCACCGGCGGCCTGAAGTACGCCGCCGAGATCGGCGCCGAGGCGATCCAGGTGTTCGTCTCCAACCCGCGCGGCTGGGCGCTGCCCGAGGGCAGGCCCGCCGAGGACGCCAAGCTCCTCGAACGCACCGACGTGCCCGTCTACGTGCACGCCCCGTACCTGGTCAACTTCGGCTCGCCCAGCGAGGAGACCCTCGCCAAGTCGATCGCGACCGTCCGGCACTCGCTCGTCCGGGGCCGCGCCATCGGCGCCCGCGGCGTCGTCGTGCACACCGGCTCCGCGGTCAGCCAGACCTACGACGAGGCCATGGCCCAGGTCCACGAGCACGTCCTGCCGCTCCTGGAGGAGATCCCCGAGGACGGCCCCGACCTCCTCCTGGAGCCGATGGCGGGCCAGGGCAGGATGCTGTGCGCCAGGGTGCGGGACCTCGGCCCGTTCTTCGACCGCCTCGAGCACCACCCGAAGCTCGGCGTCTGCCTCGACACCTGCCACGCGTTCGCCGCCGGCCACGACCTCGCCGCCCCCGGCGGCGTCGAGGACACGATGGACGAGCTGGCCGCCACCGTCGGCGAGGGCCGCCTGAGGCTCGTCCACGCCAACGACTCCAAGGACGCCTGCGGCTCCGCCAAGGACCGCCACGAGAACATCGGCGCGGGCCAGATCGGCGAGCGCCCCTTCGCCGACCTCCTGAACCACCCCGCCGCGGCCGGCGTCCCCTTCATCATCGAGACCCCCGGCCGCGCCCCCGAACCCCACGCCAAGGACATCACGACCCTCAAGAACCTGAGAGCCGATTAAGCAGCCCCCCAGCCGAGGCCCCCAACCGGGGCTCAGCCACAACGGACGGCCACATGATCGTCCGTAAGCGAGGTGGCGACGACCGCCACGTTGCGATCGCGTGCGAAGCCAGATTCGAGCGAAGCAAGAATCTGATCGCGCAGCGAGCCCCCAGGGCCGAGTCGAAGCGATGCTGCGATCGCCGCTTTGCCCGCCGAAGGGAGGCCCCCCAGGGCCGACCGCCAAGGGCAAAGCAATAAATAGGACTCGGGCGCCGCTGAACAACCCCCCGACTGTTCAACGACGCCCGAGCCACAGGTCGTCGGGTCCCACCCCCCCGGTACGGGACCCGGCGACTCACGATCCGGCGTTCGACTGGCGTCCGCCGGATCTCCGGATTTGCTTTTGTGGGAGGTCTCGCGGTGGTGGACGGTGGGTGCCGTCCGGTCCGTCCGCCCGCTCCTCCGAAGCGGTGTGGCGTGTGGTGCCACTGAGAACACTAGAGGTCTGATGCCTCCGATCGTCACCCGGCAAGCACAAGGCTCGGTAAACGGTTCGTAGTCATAGATGTGCGGAGAGTAGTTGGACGGTGAGCGGTCGGTTTCGCGGGACGAACGGTCGGGCCGGCATCCAGGAACGGTCCACACGACGGTGAACGGTTCCGAAGGAAAATCACCGGGCGGCGTTGTGCCCGGTTCGCCGGGTTCTCAGCGGGCGGCGGCGTGTTCGGGCAGGTGCAGCCGGGCCATGGCGCCGTCGGCCCGGCGCGGGACGCGGCGCCGGGTGAGCAGCGACACCGCGATCATGGTGGCGAACGCGGCGGGGGCGACCGCGAGGGTGGGCTGGGCGAGCAGCGCCGCGGCCCAGCCCGTCCACGGGGCGGACGCGAGCCGCGCGATGCCGGCGGCGACGGCGAGCCCGCCGCCGGTGACCAGGCCGGCGCAGGCTCCGGCGGCGGTCAGCCCGCGCCACCAGATGCCGAGGACGAGCAGCGGGCACAGCGAGCACGCCGACACGCACAGCGCCGTGGTGGCGAGGTCGGCGGCGTCGCGCGGGCCGATGCCGGGGAGCACGGCGAGCGGCGCGGCCAGGGCGAGCACCACGCCGATCCGGAAGGCGGTGACGCCGTCCTGGTGCCGCATCCGCTGGGTGACCGTCCCGGCGATGGCCATGACGAGGCCGCAGGAGGTGGAGATGAACGCGGCGAACGCGCCGGCGGCGACGACGCCGGTCAGCAGCGCGCCGGCGGTGCCGGGGGCCGCCCGGCGCGGGAGCAGCAGGATGGTGGCGTCGATGTCGCCGGTCATCAGCAGTTCGGGCGTGTAGAGGCGGCCGAGCGCGCCGTGGACGGCGGGGAAGACGTAGAACAGGGCGAGCAGGACCGGGACGAGCGCGGCGGTGCGGCGCGCGGCGCGTCCGCAGGTGTTGGTGTAGAAGCGCATCAGGATGTGGGGCAGCCCCATCGTCCCGAGCAGGACGCCCAGCAGCGTCGAGTAGGTGGTGTAGGCGCCGTGGCCGGCCGGCTGGCCGAACGGGGCCGGCCATGTCCCGTCCTGCCGGGCGGGCAGGCGTTCCGCGCGGGGGACGGCCGCGCCGCGGGGGAACACCAGTTCGGTGCCCGCGCCGATGGTGTGGCGGCCTGGGGGCAGCGGCACCGCGGCGGCGTCGTAGCGGGCGCCGTCCACGCGTCCCGTGGTGGTGACGGTCACGGCGGCGGGGACGATCACGGCGGTGCCGGTCCGGACGTGGACGTGGGTGGCGTGCGCGAAGCGCATCGGCCGGTCCGCGGCGGGGGCGTCGGCGTGCCAGCAGGCCAGCAGCGCGAGGGCGGGCACCGCGACGGCGAGCAGCTTCACCCAGAACTGCACGGCCTGGACGGCGGTGATGCCGCGCATGCCGCCGGACGCGACGAGCGCGAGCGCCACCACGACGATCACCGCCCAGCCCGCCCAGACGGGCGCGCCGGTCAGCACCCGCAGCGTCACGCCGGCGCCCTGGAACTGCGGCAGCAGGTAGAACCAGCCGACGAAGCAGACGCAGCAGGTGACGGCGCGCCGCACGGCCCGCGATCCGAGCCGCCACTCGGCGAAGTCGGAGAGCGTGTAGGCGCCCGAGCGGCGCAGCGGGGCGGTCACGAACGCCAGCAGCAGCACGTACCCGGCGATCGCGCCGATCGGCAGCCACAGCATGTCGGCGCCGTAGGCGAGGACGAGCCCGGCGGTGCCGAGGTAGGCGGCGGCGGAGAGGTACTCGCTGCCGATGGCGGTGGCGTTCCGCAGCGGGGTGACGCCGCGGGAGGCCACCAGGAAGTCGGCGGGGGTGCGGGCGGCGCGGCGGGCGTGCAGGCCGAGCGCCGCCGTCAGCGCCAGCACGACGGCCAGGGCGGTGAGCGCGGCCGGCACCGCCGGGGCGGTCACGAACGGCCCGCCGGCCTCGCGAGGTCGCGTTCGGCGCGTTCGGCGCGGCGCAGGTGCAGGAGGGCGGCGAGCATCCACAGCGGCTGGACGACGAGGAGCGGCAGCAGCCAGGACAGCGGCACCCCGAACGCCCGGATCCGGCCGAGGCCCGGCGCCAGGACGGGCAGCGCCGGGAGCACCGCCGTAACGGCCAGCACGACCGCTGCGGTCTGCACGGCGATCCGCAACTGAACCCGCACGAGCGCACGCACATCGTCCGGCCGAGGCACCCCCGCGACACCCTGCTCGGCCAAGTCACCCGGATCGACAAGGCCGCCGGGGACCCCCGGGCCAAGGCTCGCGGTAGCGGCGGGCTCGGCCGGGCCGGCCGGATCGGCCAGGTCGGCCAGGTCGGGCGGGCCTGACAGGCCGGACGCGGCGGACGGGCCGGGGTTCACGAGGGCGGCGGGGCCGGCCGGGCCGGTATCGGGCGGGTCGGGGTCCGGGGCGTCCGGGCCCGCGGGTTCGGGCACGGCGGCTCCGGCCCCTGCCCGCCGCGTCCCGGTAGGCCGCGCTGCGTCGACCTGTGTCGCGTCGTTCACGCTTGCTCCCTTCGCCCCTGCTCGCTCCGCCGTCCGGCGGCGGTCAGTCGTGGCCATGGCCGCCGCCGTCACCCGTGCCGTCCGGCGCGTGGTGGAACTTGCGCACGAGGAGGTCGCGGACCTCGCGGGTGTGCCGGCGGCTCACCGGCAGCAGCGCGTCGCCGATCTGCACGGCGGCCCGCCCGCCGTCGAAGCGCAGCTCGGTGATGTGCGCGGACGCGACGAGCGTGCTGCGGTGGATCCGGATGAACCCGGCGGCCTCCCACCGCTTGGTCAGCGCGGTCAGCGGCATCCGCACCAGGTAGCCGCCGTCTGCGGTGTGCAGCCGGACGTAGTCGCCCTGCGCCTCCACGTGGGTGACGGTCCGCCGCGACACCAGCCGGGTGCGGCCGCCGAGCTCGACGGGGATCATCTCGTCGTCGGCGCCGGTGGAGGGGGCGTCCTCGCCCGGCGGCCCGGACGGGCGCGCGGCCCGCGCGACCCGCCGGACGGCCTCGGCGAGCCGCTCGGGCCGGACCGGCTTCAGCAGGTAGTCGAGCGCGCCGAGCTCGTAGGCGGTGACGGCGCAGTCGTCGTGCGCGGTGACGAACACCACGTGCGGGGGCGCGGCGAAGCCGGTCAGCAGCCGGGTGAAGTCCAGGCCGTCGAGCCCGGGCATCCGGATGTCCAGGAACACCGCGTCCAGGCGCTCGCCCTCGACGAGCATCCGGCTCAGGTCGCGCAGCGCGGACGAGGCGTCCTCCGCGCCGGTGACCCGCCCGATCCTCGGGTCCTCGCGGAGCAGATGGGTGAGCTCCTCCAGGGCGGGGCGTTCATCGTCGACGGCCAGGACGTGAAGCATGATGGCGACTTTGCCGCGATTACCGTCTGTCCGCAATCGGTTCCGAAAAGTGAGTGGTCCGCCGGGGCGGGGCCGCTCAGTCCGGAAACACGCCCGGACGGTACTTCGGAACGCGCAATTTGACCTTGGTCCCGGCGCCGAGCGCTGTCTCGACGGTCAGCCCGTACTCCTCCCCGTAGACCTGCCGCATCCGCTCGTCGACGTTGGCGAGCCCGATCCCGCCGCCGCGCCGGTCGGGGGTGGCGACGCTGCCCCATCCGGTCGGACCCGGCAGGCCGACCGGGGCGGCGAGGATCTCCTGGAGCCGCTCGGGGTCCATGCCGACGCCGTCGTCCTCGACGCTGATCGCCGCCTCGGCGCCGCAGTCGCGCGCCACGATCGAGATGCGCAGCGGGCCGCGGGTGCCCTTCATGCCGTGCCGGATCGCGTTCTCCACCAGCGGCTGCAGGGCCAGGAACGGGACGGCGACCGGCAGCACCTCGGGCGCGACCTGCACGTCGAACCGGAGCCGCTCGCCGAACCGGGCCCGCTCCAGCAGCAGGTAGCGGTCGATGGAGCGCAGCTCGTCGGCGAGCGTGGTGAAGTCGCGCGGGTTGCGGAAGGAGTAGCGGGCGAAGTCGGCGAAGTCCAGCAGCAGGCCGCGGGCCCGCTCGGGGTCGGTGCGGACGAACGAGGCGATCGTGGTCAGCGAGTTGTAGACGAAGTGCGGGGAGATCTGCGCGCGCAGCGCCCGCATCTCGGCCTCGGCGAGCCGGATCCGGGCGGCGTCCAGCCCGGCGAGCTCCAGCTGCCCGGTGACGAGCCGGGCCGCCTCGCCGACGGCGCGGACCCGCGCGGTGGACGGCCCGGACCAGTACGCGGCGAGCGCGCCCTCGACGCGTCCCTCGATGGTGAGCGGGGCGACCATGGCGACCCGGACGCGGCACAGCGGGTCGTGGCAGCCGAGCAGTTCCGGGACGATCACGCGGGGCCGGCCGGAGGCGAGCACCGGCAGCGCGTGCCCGACGGCGTCGCCGGCGTGCTCGTCGCGGCCGGCGCCGTCCCAGGCCAGCAGCCGGGGGGCGGGCTCGTCGCCCGCCGCGTCCCGGTCCTCCCCTGCGGCTCCGCGGTCGGCGGGGCGGGCGGGGCCCGGGTCGTCGTCGGCGAACGGGTCGTCGCGGCCGGACGGAACGGCGACGAACGCGACGGCCTCGGCGCCGAGCAGTGCCCGCAGGGGCCGGGCGGCCTTGCGGGCCGAGTCGGGGGTCAGCCCGGCGCGCAGCGGCGGCGACAGGCGGGCGATGGTGTGCAGGGCCGCGAACGCGGCCTGCTCCGCGGGGCCGGCGGGGGCGCGGCGCGGGAGCCGCAGCCGCCCGCGCAGCGCGAGGGCTGCCGCGGCGGCGCCCGCGGCGAGGGCGCCCGCCAGGATGTCCGCGACGGACGGTAGGTCCATGACAACGTACGGTAACGGTTGTCTTCCGCTCGGGATGGTGTGTTGCCGATTTACGACGGTGTCCGGGGCGGCGGCGCCTTCCGCCGTCCTCCGGGGATCACAGCGGCGGGGTCTGGCCCTCGTCCTCCTGGTAGGAGTACCGCTGCTCGGACCAGGGGTCGGCGACGTTGTGGTAGCCGCGCTCCTCCCAGAACCCGCGGCGGTCCTTGACCAGGTACTCGACGCCGCGCACCCACTTCACGCTCTTCCACGCGTACAGGTGCGGGACGACGATCCGGGTCGGGAACCCGTGGTCGGGGGTGAGCCGCTCCCCGTCGTGGTGGGTGGCGAACATCGTCCCGTCGGCGAGGAAGTCGCTCATCCGGATGTTGGCGCTGTAGCCGTACTCGGCCCACACCATCACGTGCGTGACGTCCGGCGCGGGCGGCGCCAGCTCCACGACCGCCGTGCCGGGCACGCCCTCCCACTCGTTGCCGGGGATCGTGAACTTGGTGACGCAGTGGAAGTCGGAGACCGCGCGCCCCTTCGGCAGCGCGTCGAACTCCTCCCAGCTCCACCGGTGCTGCTCCCCCGACGCGGTCGCGCCGAAGACCCGGAAGTCCCAGTCCTTGGGACGGAACTTGGGGACGGGGCCGTAGTGGAGGACCGGCCAGCCCCGGGGGACGTACTGGCCGGGCGGCAGATCCCGCGGCTGCGGTGCGGACTGTTCGGGGTGGGACATGACGCGGCCATCCTGCCACCCGGCGTGAGCTGAGCCATATTCGGGGGGCTCGCGGGATTCGGCGCCCCTGATCGGCTACGCTGATGTCCGTGCGCAACATCGTGTATTTCTTCTGGTTCGACCAGCCCGGGCGGCTGGTCTGCCAGACGTTGCGCTGACAGACCACAAGGCGAGAGCCCCGGGCCCCATCGGCCCGGGGCTCTCGTCGTTTCTGCAGGGCCGTCCGCGGGATCCGGCCGGGATCCCGCACGGTCCGCGTGATGAGGAGAGGCAGCACACCATGGTCGTCGTCATGGGCCCGGAGGCCACCGAAGCCGATATCCAGGCCGTCGTCTCGCTGGTCGGGACGGCGGGGGGCGAGGCGTTCGTCAGCCGCGGCGTGGAACGCACCATCGTCGGGCTCGTCGGCGACGTCCAGCAGTTCGGCTCGCTGAACCTGCGCGCCATGCGCGGCGTCCGGGACGTGGTGCGGATCTCGGTGCCCTACAAGCTGGTGAGCCGCGAGCACCACGCCGAGCGCACGGTGGTGCGGGTCGGCGGCGTGCCGATCGGCCCCGGCACGATGACGCTGATCGCCGGCCCGTGCGCGGTGGAGACCCCGGAGCAGACGCTCGGCGCCGCGCAGATGGCGCAGGCGGCGGGCGCGACCCTGCTGCGCGGCGGCGCGTTCAAGCCGCGCACCTCCCCGTACGCCTTCCAGGGCCTCGGCGAGGCCGGCCTGCGGATCCTCGCGGACGTGCGGGCGGAGACGGGCATGCCGATCGTCACCGAGGTGGTGGACGCCGGCGACGTCGACCTCGTCGCGTCCTACGCCGACATGCTGCAGATCGGCACCCGCAACGCGCAGAACTTCGCGCTGCTGCAGGCCGCCGGCGAGTGCGGCAAGCCGGTCATGCTGAAGCGCGGCATGAGCGGCACGATCGAGGAGTGGCTGATGTCCGCCGAGTACGTCGCGCAGCGCGGCAACCTCGACATCGTGCTGTGCGAGCGCGGCATCCGCACCTTCGAGAAGGCCACCCGCAACACCCTCGACATCTCCGCGGTCCCGGTGGCGCAGCGCCTCTCCCACCTGCCGGTGATCGTGGACCCGTCGCACTCGGGCGGCAGCCGCGACCTGGTGCTCCCGCTGACCCGCGCGGCCGTCGCGGTCGGCGCCGACGGCGTGATCATCGACGTGCACCCGCACCCGGAGACCGCGCTGTGCGACGGCCCGCAGGCGCTGGTGGACGGCGACCTGCGCGAGCTCGCCAAGCTCATGCGCGACCTGCCGCCCATCGTCGGCCGCACCCTGACCGGGGCCTCCGGCCCCGTCCTCGCCTGACGCCGTCCGTCGGGCCGCGGCGAGTCGCCGCCATGAGCGACGTCATGACGGCGACTCGCCGCACGTCAACGACGTGTTACGGGGCTGGTACGGTCGCCGGTATGGCGTATTGGACCCCCTCCCTCGGGCCGCCCCGCTCCTGACGGGGCGCGGCTAGGAAACCCCAGAGTCCCGACGGACCGGCGCACCCGCGCCCGGCCCGCGTTCTCCTGCGCCCCGGATCCGGATCTCCTCTCCCGATTCGAGCCCAGGAGCACCTTCCGTGTCAGTGCACACGTCCAGAACGTCCAGAACGTCCAGGCGGAGCGTTTACGCACCCTCCCGGCGCACGCTCGGCGGCGGCGCCGACATCCTGCTCGCCGCGTCCCTGTGGGGCACGACCGGGACGGCCCGCACCTTCGCCGGCCACGGCGCCTCCAGCGTCTCCGTCGCCGCGGCCCGGATCGTCATCGGCGGGCTGCTGCTGCTCGCGCTCGCCGCGCTCACCCGCCGGGACGGCCTGCGCCGCCTCCTCGCCGGCCGCCGGAACCAGGCGCTGCTCGCCCTCGGCGCCCTCGCCGTCGCGGTGTACCAGACCGCGTTCTTCGTCGCGGTCTCCCGGACCGGCGTGGCCGTCGGCACCGTCGTGACGATCGGCGGCGCCCCCGCGTTCACCGGGCTGATCGGCCTGGCGATCCGGCGCTCGGTCCTCACCCGCCGCTGGACGCTCGCGACCGCGGGCGCCGTCGCCGGCTGCGCCCTGCTCGTCGGCGCCGGGCACGGCTCCGGCGCCGACCCGGCCGGCATCGCGCTCGCGCTGCTGTCCGGCCTGTCCTATGCGGTGTACGCGACCACCGCGTCCGTCCTGATCACCCGCGGCGAGGACGACCGGGCGGTCGCCGGAGCGCTGTTCGGCGGCGCCGCCGCGGCGCTGCTCCCCGTCCTGGCCGCCGGATCCGCCGGATGGCTGCTCACCGGCTCCGGCGCCGCGACCGCGCTCTACCTCGGCACGGTCACCACCGGCCTCGGGTACGTGCTGTTCGCGCGGGGCCTGCGCGGCACGCCCGCCACGACGGCGACCACGCTGACGCTCGCCGAGCCCGCCGTCGCCGCGGTCCTCGGCACGGCGGTGCTGGGCGAGCACCTCGGCGCGGCCGCCTGCGGCGGACTCGCCCTGCTGGGCGCCAGCCTCGTCGCACTCGTCGCGCCCGTCCGCCGCCCGCGAAAGCACGGGAAACGCAACGACGGAAGCGATTAATTGGTCTGAACCACTCGCCAGATCGGGAGGCGGCGAGGATGATGTCCGGCATGACGATGGGCGATGGCGACGCCGGGGGACGGCTTTTCCCGGAGGACCTCGACGGTGTCGACCCGGTCGCCGCCGTGATGCTGGCGGACGCCTGCCGCTCCCTGGCCGCCTACCCCGATCTGGTGGCGGTCGGCGCGCTGTTCACCGCGGCCGAGCGGGTCGCCGCCGGCTGGCAGGTCGTCTGCCCGCCGGACCCGCTGCCGCAGGGCGCCCGCGAGCTGCTCGCCGACCACCTGGACGACCGCGCCGCCCGGACGGACGGCGCGGCCGCGCGCGAGCTCCGGGAGGCCGCGGCGGCGCTGCGGTCCGGGCCCCGCGACGCGGTGGCGGCGGCCGGCCGCCGGTTCGCGATCGTCCGGGTCGAGCAGCTCGTGCGGACCGGCCCGGACGGCCCGGAGCCGCCCCGCCCGAGCGACCCGGACCCGCGCCCGGCGTCCCTCCCGGCCTCCTACCGCCGCCCCTACGACCTGCTGTCCGATGAGGGCACCGGGTCCGACCTCGCCACCGCCGAGCTGCTGTGCCAGGTGCTCGACGCGGCGGCGTGCAGCGGCAACGAGCCGTCCGGCGCGTTCCTCACCCCGGTCACGCTGGCGCCCGCGTTCACCGTCGCCGAGCGCGTGTCCGCGGACCCGGCCGGGCAGGGCCGCAAGCGCCGCTGGCGCCCGGTCGGCCGGCTGCACGCCACCCCGCACCAGGCCCGCGACTCGCTGATCGGCTACCTGCGCGACGTGGCGCCCGTCGTGGAGGGCCTCGGCGAGGCCGAAGCGGCCGCCTACGCCGAGGCCGCCGAGCTGCTGGCGGAGGAGACGCGGCGCAACGGCATCGCCGTCGCGGGCCGCCGCTTCCGCATCGTCCGCATCGAGCGGATCACCCTCATGGGCCCGCAGGGCCCCGAGCCGCCCCGCCCCACGGACTTCGACGCCCGCTGAGTTCCTTGCGGGGTCCTCGGCGATCGCTGCGCTGGGGTCGGGGCAGGCCTCAGGACGCGGGGATGTCGCCGTAGACGGGGCGGTGCTCCTGGACCGACTCGGCGAGCTCGTCGGCGAGCTCGCCGACGTCGAGGCGCTTCTCGATCTGGCGGAGGTCGTCGATCTTGGCGCGGGTCTCGGCGCGGCGCGGCGCGAGCATCGTGCAGCAGTCCTCGTCGGGCAGCTCGGAGATGGACAGCGTGCGGATGCGGCGCGCCTGGTCCATGATCTCGACCTTGTCCATGCCGACGAGCGGGCGCAGGATCGGCAGCTCGACGGCGTCGTCCAGCGCGGTGATGTTGGCCAGGGTCTGGCTGGAGACCTGGCCGAGCGCGTCGCCGGTGATCAGCGCGGAGCCGCGGAGGCGGCGGGCGAGGACCTCGCCGGTGCGCAGCATCAGCCGGCGCTGCGCGATCACCGCGAGCCGGTCGGCGCCGGACGACTTGATCTGCTGCTGCGCCTTGCCGAACGGGACGACGAACAGCCGCGACCCGCCCTGGAACCTGTCCAGCTCGCGGACCAGCGCGTACGCCTTGTAGATCGACTCCGGGCCGGTGAACGGCATGCCGGAGAAGTGCAGGTAGTCGACGCGCAGGCCGCGGCGCATCATCCGGTACGCGGCGACGGGCGAGTCGATGCCGCCGGACATCAGCACGAGGGCGCGGCCGGACATCCCGACGGGCAGGCCGCCCTGGCCGGGCAGGCCGCCGGAGTAGACGAACACCTCGTCCCGGTCGACCTCGATCGACAGGGTGTGCTCGGGGTCCTTGAGCCGGACGGGCTGGCCGTAGCGGTCGGCGACGAGGGCGCCGATGTGCCGGTCGAGCTCCATGGAGGTCAGCGGGAACCGCTTGTCGCGGCGCCGGGCGCGGACGGCGAACGTGCCGGTGCGGCCGTCCATGAGCTCCAGGGCGGCGCGCTCGACGCTGGCGACGTCCTTGCCGACCCGCCAGGCGCGGTGCGCCCACACGATGCCCATGACGTCGCTGACCCGCTGCGCGATCTGCTCCATGGTGGCCAGGTCGGCATCGTGCTTGCGGACGATGAACACGCCGTGCCGGCGGATCACGTCGACGCGGGCGACGGGGCGGACGGCCTGCCGGACGTTGTCGGCGAGGCGGCGCTCGAACTGCTCGCGGTTCTTGCCCTTGAGGACGACCTCGCCGAGCTTGAGCAGCACGCACGGTTCGCCGTCGACCGGCGACTGCTCCCGGACGTGCGCGGGCGCGGTCTCGAGCGTGGTCATGCGTGATCCTCCCGGCGGGAACAGGTCGAGGGTTGGCCTCCAGTGTGGCCCACCGGATCCAACACCGCGACCCGGAATGACTGTTCCCGCCGGGCGGACCCGGTCAGCCGAAGAACACCTCGGACTCGGCGTAGCGCTCCAGCGGGACGGTCTTCAGCTCCTTGGTGGCCTCGTCGAGGCCGACCCGGACGATGTCGGTGCCCTGCAGGGCGACCATCTTGCCGTAGTCGCCGTCGCGGACGGCGTCGATCGCCTGGAGGCCGAAGCGGGTGGCGAGGACGCGGTCGAACGCGGTCGGGGTGCCGCCGCGCTGGATGTGCCCGAGCACCGTGGCGCGGGCCTCCTTGCCGGTGCGCTTCTCGATCTCGTCGGCGAGGGCCTGGCCGATGCCGCCGAGCCGGACGTGCCCGAACGAGTCGCGCTCGCCGGTCTGCAGCTGCATCTGCCCGTCGATCGGGTGCGCGCCCTCCGACACGACGATGATCGGCGCGTAGCGGGTCTTGAACCGGCTCTCGACGTACTCGACGACCTTGTCGATGTCGAACGGCCGCTCCGGGATCAGGATGACGTTGGCGCCGGCGGCCATCCCGACGTGCAGCGCGATCCAGCCCGCGTGCCGGCCCATGACCTCGCAGATCAGCGCCCGGTGGTGGCTCTCGGCGGTGGTGTGCAGCCGGTCGACGGCCTCCATGCCGATGTTCACCGCGGTGTCGAACCCGAACGTGTAGTCGGTGGCGTTCAGGTCGTTGTCGATCGTCTTCGGGACGCCGACGACGTTGACGCCGCTGCCGTACAGCTCGCGCGCGACGCCGAGGGTGTCCTCGCCGCCGATGGCGATCAGCGCGTCCACGCCGAGGCCGGCGAGGTTGTCCTTGATCCGCTCGACGCCGCCCTCGACCTTGACCGGATTGGTCCGGGACGAGCCGAGGATCGTGCCGCCGCGCGGCAGGATCCCGCGCACGGCCTGCACGTCCAGGGCGACGGTGTCGCCTTCGAGGGGGCCGCGCCAGCCCGCCCGGAACCCCACGAACTCGTAGCCGAAGACCTGCACGCCCTTGCGGACGACCGCGCGGATGACCGCGTTCAGGCCGGGGCAGTCCCCACCTCCGGTGAGCACTCCGACTCGCATGCCGTCTCCTTCTCCCGCCACCGGGCTCCTCCCTCGATTCACACGGCCAGACTAGTAGTCAGGGCACGGCTACGCAGGGCATTCGCCGGGCGTACCGGCGTGCCGCCATTGGTCTAGACCATAGCCTCCGGGACCGCCCGCGGCACGCCGTCCGGCGTGTCAGTCCTCCTCGTCCAGGCCCTTCTCGATGGCGTAGCGGACGAGTTCGACGCGG
This sequence comes from Actinomadura sp. NTSP31, assembly GCF_041951385.1. Classification (NCBI taxonomy): domain Bacteria; kingdom Bacillati; phylum Actinomycetota; class Actinomycetes; order Streptosporangiales; family Thermomonosporaceae; genus Actinomadura; species Actinomadura sp. NTSP31. The sequence continues at coordinate 42,352 of NZ_JBGNUT010000013.1, forward strand.
TTGTGGAGCTGGAGCTTGCCCAGGGTGTTCTGCACGTGGTTCTGCACCGTGCGGTGCGACAGGACGAGCCGCTGGGCGATCTGCTTGTACGTCAGGCCCTTCGCGACGAGGCGCAGGACCTCGGTCTCGCGATCGGTGAGCCGGGGCGCGTCGTCGTCCTCGCGGGCGGGCGCCGCGGCGAGCCTGCGGTACTCGCCGAGGACGAGCCCGGCGAGGCCGGGGGTGAACACCGCGTCGCCGTCGGCGGTGCGGCGGACCGCGTCGAGGAACTCCTCGCGCCCGGCGGACTTGAGCAGGTAGCCGGTGGCACCCGCCTTCACCGCCTCCAGGACGTCCTGCTGCTCGCCGCTGGCCGACAGCACCAGCACGCGGACCGGCGGGTCGGCGGCGGCCAGGTGCCGGGTGACCTCGACGCCGCTGATGTCGGGCAGCTGCAGGTCGACGACCGCGACGCGGGGCCGCGCGGCGGCGGCGATACGCACGGCGGCGCGGCCCTCGCCGGCGGTGGCCACGACCTCGTGGCCCGCCTCGGCCAGGTCGCGGGCGACGGCCTCGCGCCACATCGGATGGTCGTCGACGACCATGACCCTCAACGGAACCTCGCTCACGAGCACAGCCTAGACGGGGCGGCTCACCGCGGAACGGTCATTTCGATCTCGGTGCCCTCGCCGGGCGCCGAGACGATCGAGACGGTGCCGCCGAGGTCGCGGACGCGGCCCCGGATGGACTGGGCGACGCCGAGCCGGCCGGACGCGGCGGCGTCGTCCAGCCGCCCGGGCGGCATGCCGGGGCCGTCGTCGCGGACGCTGACGGTGACGGCGGCGGGGTCGTCCTCCAGCAGGACCCAGGCGCGGGCGCCGTCGCCGCAGTGCCGCCGGACGTTGTCCAGCGCCGCCGCGACCGCCGCGGCCAACTCGCCGGCGGCATGCTCGGGCAGCGCCACCGGCGTCGCGGGGGTCGACACGGTCACCGACGTGGACGCCTGGCCGGCCAGCAGCGGCCGCAGGTCGGTGTCGTCCCCGGTGCCGGTGCCCGGCGCGGGGGCGCCGCCGTGCGCGCGGGCGGCGCGGGCCGTGGCGGGCGCGGTCGGGCCGGCGCCGATCAGGGCGCGCAGCGCGGCCTCCTGCTCCCCCGCCAGCCGGCCCAGCTCGGCCGCCTCGCCGCCCGCCTCGCCGCCGCGCCGCTGCACCATCGCCAGGACCTGCAGCACCGAGTCGTGGATGCGGCGCGCCAGCCGCTCGCGCTCCCGGGTCGCCGCCTCCATCTCCACGGCCCGGGCCAGCCGCGCCTCCGCCTCCCGCGCCAGCCGCACCACCTGCCCGACGACCAGGCCGGCGAGGAACAGCAGCACGATGCCGTTCAGGGTGGTGTTGCCCATCCCGCCGGACGTCCCGGCCACGGCGTGCACCAGCAGGTTCGCGACGCCGAGCACGAGCGCGGCGGTGACGCCGAGCCGCCGCCCGCCCGCGACGGCCCAGGCCAGCACGGACGCGGCGACCCACGACACCGGCAGCGTCGGACGGCCGACCGCGATGTGGTGGGCGGTCTCCACCCAGGCGGTCGCGAGGACGCAGCCGAACGCGACGGCGAGGTCCGCGGCCAGCAGTGGCCATCCGCGGCGGGCCGGGTCCCGGTACGCCAGCGTGGCCACGCCCGTCCAGACGGCGATCACCGCGAGGACGGCCCAGCCCCCGACGGGGTGCGCGTACCCGCCGGAGTTCTTGGTGATCACCACGGCGGCGTAGACGAGCGCGAGCACCCGGTACACCGCCACCGACCGCCACAGCGCCGCGTCCAGGGCCGCCCCGGTCGCGGCGGCGTCCTCGCCGCGGTCCTCGCGGTCGTCGCGGTCCTCGCGGTCCTCCCGCACGGGCACCGGGATCAGTCCTCGGTGAAGCCCTCGTCGCCGTCCTCCACCGGGCGGACGGGCTTGCCGGCCATCTCCGCCTTCACCTCGGCGGCGTACCGGTCGACGTACTCCTGCCCGGACAGCTTCTGGATCGCCTGCATGATCTCGTCGGTGACCGTGCGGAGCACCTCGCGGTCGTCCTCGCGGCCGAAGTAGCGGGAGAAGTCCATCGGCTCGCCGAACCGCACGCCCGGGCGCACCCCGAGACGCGGGTACGGCTGCCCGGGCGGCATCAGCCGGAACGTGTTGATCATCGCCATCGGGATCACCGGCACCCGCGACTTCAGCGCCAGCCGCGCCACCCCGGTCTTGCCGCGGTACAGCCGCTCGTCGGGCGCCCGGGTGCCCTCGGGGTAGATGCCGAGCAGCTTGCCCTCGCCGAGGATGCGCAGGCCGGTCTGCAGCGCCGCGTCCGCCTCGGGGCCGCCGGTCCGGTCGACCGGGACGACCCCCACGCCGGTGAAGAAGCCCTTGCTGATCAGGCCCTTGATCCCCGTGCCGGTGAAGTAGTCGGCCTTGCCGATGAAGAAGATCGGCCGCATCAGCGGCAGCGGGCCGAAGAAGTGGTCGGCGAAGGACTGGTGGTTGCACGCCAGCAGCGCGGGCCCGCGCTTGGGCACGTTCTTCATGCCCCGGTTCCGCGGCCACCACGCGCCGTACATGATGGGAGAGAGCACGACCCTCAGCAGGATCCAGAACCAGAGCATGCCGACACCTTCCTCCGAACCGCGTGTGCATGCGGCGCGCAAGTCCAAGTCCCCGTCCAAGGGGGGGTAATGATGGGACATCTTCGCATCCCGCCCGGCGCACGCCCACACCACTGTCCCGGTCCCGCCGGACGGTCCCGCGCGCCCGGCCGGATGAACGTAGGCTGTGGTTCCGACGCAGTCGGCCCGGGCGGCCAGGGGGGTCGCGGCCACCCGGGGGATACTGACCGGAAATCTCAATCGGGTGCGCCCGGGGGCTTGTCCACCGCGGCGCAGCGAATACCGTGGGACACACGTTTCGGGTCGTCCGGGTGGGCCGCCGCGCACCGCGGCGGACGGCCGGGCGCACACCTCAATGGGGGAGCGGAGGCCGCCATGCCGGTGCTGTCGGTCACGCCGGAGTCGTCGAAGGAGCCGGCCCCGTGAATCGCCGTGGCAATGGACTGTCCGCCGACACCTACGCGCCGCTGGTCGACCTCGCCCCGCACCTGGCCGACGCGATGCTCGCGGCGCTCGGCGAGGCGGGCGTGGCGGCGTACGCCACGTCGCCGGACGGCCTGCCCGAGATCGCCGGGACGGCCGGCGACACGGTCGGCGACGTCCTGGACCGGCTGTACGTGGACGTGGAGATGAAGCCCGCCGCCGAGGGCATCCTGCGCGCGCACCTCGCGCGGCTGCGGGACGCCGGGGTGCGCGGCGACGGCGACGGCCGGCCCGAGACCGACCTGGCCGATGCCGGGCCCGACCCGTCGCCCGCCCGCGACGGCACGCACGACGTGCCGCGGGACGGCGCGTTCGACGGGGCCTTCGACGGCGTGTTCGACGGGACGGCGTCCGGCCGGCGGGGCGACGCCGAGGCCGGCGGCGCGTCCGGCAAGGACGACGCGTCCGGCGGCGGGGGCGGCGAGAAGGGCCGCGACCTCGACGAGGACGCCATCTGGGCGGAGATCGTCGCGGGGTTCGACACGGCGCCGGAGGGCGACGAGGTCCCCTGGCCCGACCAGGAGAACATCGACGAGAAGCCGCGCCCGCCGCGCGAGGGCGACGACCGCACCGGCCGGCTGCCGCGGGCGCGGGTGATCCGGCCCGCCGACGACGCCCCGGAGTTCCCGCCCGGCGACGACGACGAGGGCCACTACATCCCGCCGCCTCCCCCGCCGCTGCCGAGCGCGGACCCGCTCACCAAGGGCGCCTGGATCGCGCTGATCGGCGGCCCGGTCTACCTGCTGGTCACCGTGATCCTCGACTGGGAGGTGCCCGGCTGGGCCGCGTTCCTCGCCGTCGCCGCGTTCATCGGCGGGTTCGTGACGCTGGTCCTGCGGATGGGCGACGAGCCCCGCGACCCCGACGACGGCGCCGTGGTCTAGCGGGGCGCCGTGGTCTGACCCTTCGGCACGGGCAGGCGGAGGTCGGCGCGCAGCGGCCGGTGGTCGGTGGCGCGGACGTGGTCGCCGGGCTCGTCCGGCGGCACGCCGCACCCCGCCACCTCGACGCCGGGGTCGGCGAACACCCCGTCGATGCGGCGGCGCGGGTCGCGGGCGGAGAAGGTGAGCCCCTCCCCCGCCGGCGCGGTCGCGTGGCCGTCCTGGAAGTGGTCGGTGAGCAGCGTCCAGGACGGGCCGCCGGGCTCCTCGTTGACGTCGCCCGCGAGCACGACCGGCGCGCCGTACCGGGTGCGGGCCCCGTCGAGATGCGCGAGCACCTCGCCGGCGTGCCGCAGCCGCGGCCCGTCCGCGAGGTCGAGGTGGGTGCTCGCCGCGATCAGCCGCGCCGGGCCGGCCTCCAGCACGGCGATCGCCAGCGCCCGGCGGTGCAGGCCCTCGTCGGGCGTCAGCAGGTGGAACTCGCGGCCGACCCGGCGGACGCGCGGCGCCGCGAGGACGGCGAGGCCGCACGCCCGGCGGCCCGCCGCCACGTCCATCCCGCACGCCCGCGCCAGCTCGCGCCGCTGCGCGCGCCAGCCCCAGAACCGCGGCACCTCCTGCAGGCACAGCACGTCGGGATCGTTCGCCCGGACGACGCGCGCCACGGCCGCCGGATCGTCCTTGAGCGACCGGATGTTGTAGCTCAGCACCCGCACCGGCGTCGCCACGGCCGCGGCCCTAGACGGACGCCTCTTGGAGCGGCCGGACGCGGGCGAGGTCGGCGGCGCCGACGATCCCGGCGGCCGAGCCGAGCTCGGCGATCCGGATGTCGGGCAGCGGCCGGTGCCCGCGCCCGGTCAGCGCCTCCTCGAACGCGACGCGGATCGGGTCGAGCAGCAGGTCGCCGGCGTCGGACAGGCCGCCGCCGATGATGAACGCGCCCGGGTCCAGGATCGCGCTGAGGTCGGCCAGGCCCTGGCCCGCCCAGTGCGCGATCGTCCGGAAGCACTCCAGCGCGGCCTTGTCGCCCTCGCGGGCCGCCTGCGACACCTCGGGGCCGCTGATGCCCTCCGGCCGGCCGCCGCCGAGCTCCAGCAGCCGGCCCGCCATCGCCGGCGCGACGCGCGCGAGGTCGCGGGCCTCGTGCACGAGCGCGTTGCCGCTGGCGTACTGCTCCCAGCAGCCGCGGTTGCCGCAGCCGCAGCGGCGCCCGTCCGGGACGACCCGGAAGTGCCCCATCTCGGCGCCGATCCCGAACCGGCCGCGGTACAGCTCGCCGTTGATGATGATGCCGCCGCCGATGCCGGTGCCGAGCGCGACCAGCACCAGGAAGTTCTCGCCGCGGCCCGCGCCGAACTTCGCCTCGCCCCAGGCGGTGGCGTTGCCGTCGTTCTCCACCACGACCGGCAGCCCGACCAGGCTCTCGACCTTCGCCCTGATCGGCTCCTCGCGCCAGGCCAGGTTGGGCGCGAACAGCACGGTGGAGCGGGTCTCGTCGACGAACCCGGCGGCGCCGAGGCCGACCGCCGACACCTCCGCGTACTTGCCCTTGAGCAGGTCGACGACCTCGGCGATGGTCTCGGCGGTCTCCTTGGGGTTGGTCGAGGGAGTCGGCCGCCGGACCTTCTCCAGGATCGTTCCCCGGTCGTCGACGACGCCGGCGGCGACCTTCGTGCCGCCCACGTCCACGCCGATGGTCAGGGCCATGTACGCTTCCTCCTCCTCGCGCGCCCCTGGCTGGAGCCCGTCCGCACCACTACCCGATGTCGATGGAGTCGCCGGTGGCGGCCGCCCACGGGTCGGCCGGCTCGTCGCGCGGCCTCTCCTCGCGCGGCTCCGCGGCGCGCGGTGTCCCGCCGCCCGGGGCCTCCTCGCGGGGCGAGCGTCCCGACCGGTCGGACCTACCCGCCCCGGGGCCCGCCGACGCATCGCGCGGCCGCGGGGGCCGGTCGCGGTGCGGCTCCGGCCGGGTGCGGTCGAACCCCTGCACCACGTCCAGCGCGGCGGCCATCAGCGACCGCCCGGCCTCCCGGACGTGCCGGCCCACGTCGTGCCCCGACTCGCGGGACACCGCGATGGCCCGGCAGACCGGGCAGTGGCAGCATTCGGGGGCGCCGGTGGCGTAGCGCGGCCGCTCCGCGGTCGCCGCCGCCCACACGTCGCCCTCGTCGCCGCCGCCCTCGCCGCCGCGCGGCCGGTCGTCGCGCGGCGGCTCGCCGCGGTCGTCGCCGGACCCGCCGCCGACCACCCGCTTCAGCACCGCGTCGAAGAGCTTGCCCGCCTCGTTGATCAGGTCACCCGGCTGATCGGTCATGGCTCCATCATCCATCCGTCATCGGCGTGAAACGGTACCGCCTCCCGGGCGTGCTCAGCGCTCGACGCGGCGCTGGAGGCCCTTGAGCGCCGAGTCGATGATCCGCTTCTCGCCCTTGCGCTTCACCATGCCGATCATCGGGACGCGCACGTCCACCGCCAGCTCGTAGGTGACCTCGGTGCCGCCGCCGGCCTCGGCGAGGGCGTAGGTGCCGTGCAGGCCGGTGACGACGGTGCCCTTCTCCACCAGCTCCCAGCTCACCCGGTCGTCGCCGTCCCAGGTGTAGGCCAGCCCGACGGTGTCGCTGAACGGGCCGCCGTCGAAGGTCAGCCGGCCCCGCAGCGCCCGGCCGTCCGGGCCGGTCTCCTGGACGGTGAACTCCCGGATGCCGCTCGCCCAGTCCGGATAGGCCTCCAGGTCGGCGATCACCGCCATGATGTCGGCCTTCGCGGCCTTGATCGTGATGGAAGAACTCGTGCGGTCCGCCATCTGCGTTTCCCTCCGGCTCGCCGTGAACCCGCGCCCGTGCACCCGCGGCCGGGTCCGCTGTCGTAAAGCACGGTATCCGTCACACCGTGAGGACGTACGGCACCCCGCGCGCGCGGAAGTGGCCCACGTTCACGCATTCGGTGCGGCCGATCCGGGTGCGGGACGCGAGCGGCTGGTGGACGTGCCCGAACAGCACGTATTTCGGCTGCGTGCGGTGGATCGCGTCCAGGATCGCCTCGCTGCCCCGCTCGAACCGGCGGGCGACCGTGTCGTACAGCAGGTCCGGGACGGCGGGCGGGATGTGGCAGCACAGCACGTCCACCTCCCCCACCGCCTCGACCTTGGCGGCGTAGGCGTCGTCGTCGAGCTCGTAGGGGGTGCGGTACTCGGTGCGCAGCCCGCCGCCGACGAACCCGAACCGCAGCCCGCCGATCTCGGTGGTCTCGCCGTCCAGGACGCGGTGCCCCTCGCGCAGGTGCGGCGCCCACATGCGCGGGACGTCGACGTTGCCGTAGGTGAGGTAGGCCGGGGTCGGCATCGCGGCGAACAGCTCGGCGTACTGGCGGTCGACGGCGCGCTCGATGTGCGGCCACGCGTCCCCCTCCAGGGAGGCCCACAGGCCGCGGGAGAACTCCCGCGCCTCGTCGAAGCGCTTCTGCGTCCGCAGCGCGATGAAGCGGTCGGCGTTCTCCTGGCCGAACAGGTCCGCGAAGATCCCCTGGCCGTGGTCGGAGTAGTCGACGAACAGGATCAGGTCGCCCAGGCAGATGAGCGCGTCCGCGCCGTCGCCCGCGCCCCTCAGCGCGTCCGCGCGGCCATGGACGTCGCTCACCACGTGGATCCTCATGACGCGACTCTAATAGGGGACCTCTCCCCCGAAAACGGGCGGCCCTTCGCGGCGCCCGGGCTGTCAGCCGGCGGCGGCCGACACCAGCGAGCGCCACTCGCCCACCAGCGCCGGGTCGACCGGGGCGTCCCAGGACCCGTCCGGGCGGACGGCGGTGCCGACGTGGAACGCGCTGACGCCGGCCGCCGCGAGCACGGCGACGTGCTTGCGGCGCAGCCCGCCCCCGGCCATGATCATCGCGGCGGAGCGGGGGGCCTCGGTGGCGCGCCGGACCAGCACGCCGACCCCGGCGTCCACGCCGCGCGGCGAACCGGCGGTGAGCACGGTGTCCAGGCCGCCGTCCAGCGCCCGGACCGCGTCCCACGCCTGGACGGGGTCGGCGGCGTGGTCGACCGCGCGGTGGAACGTCCACGGCAGCGGCGCGCAGCCGGACGCGAGCTTGCCGGTCGCGCCGGCGTCCACGTGGCCGGAGGAGTCGAGGAAGCCGAGCACGAACCCGTCGGCTCCGGCGGCGGCGAGGTCGGCGGCGGCGCGGACCAGCCGGTCGAGCTCGGCGCCGGTGGTGCGGAACCCGGCGTTGGCCCGCAGCATGACCCGCATCGGCAGCGCGGTGGCCGCCCGCACCGCCTTCACCACGTCGGGGTCCGGGGTGAGCCCGTCGGCGCCCATGTCGGCGACGACCTCGATCCGGTCGGCACCGCCGTCCTGGGCGGCGCGCGCGTCCGCGGCCGTCAGCGCGATCACTTCGAGCAGCGCCATGGCCCTCCCCCGACCGGATCCGTATACGACCAGGTCAAGGGTAGGGGACGGGCCGGCGGTCGGCCGCGCGCGACGAGCGGTCTTTGCCGTGCCGTTAACCGCGGATCCGGCGGCCGATCCACGGGACGATGCGCACTTCCCGGCAGAATTCCTACTCGTGGGTATCATTCACCTGCGGAGGGACCGGCAGGTTCCCCCGCCGTCCCCGAAGATCGACTACAGGAGTGGGCCGTGCGCGAGTTCAGCGTCCCCGCGATGGTGGAGGTCCCCGACTCCGCCAATCTGACCGACGCGCCCTTCACCCGGGCCGCCGAGGAACCCGGCCGGATCGTGCTGCGCCGCCGCAGCGGGACCGCCTGGAGCGCCGTGACCGCGGCGGAGTTCGCGGCGGAGGCGGCGGCGGTCGCCAAGGGCCTGGTGGCCGCCGGCATCGAGCCCGGCGACCGGGTCGGCCTGCTGTCGCGCACCCGCTACGAGTGGACGCTGCTGGACTACGCGATCTGGACGGCCGGCGCGGTCGCGGTCCCGATCTACGAGACGTCCTCCGCCGAGCAGATCGAGTGGATCGCCGGCGACTCCGGCGCCAAGGCGCTGTTCGCCGAGACCGAGGCGCACCTGGCGCTGATCGAGGAGGTCCGGGGCCGGCTCCCGGACCTCGCGCACGTCTGGGGCATCGACGCGGGCGCCGTCGCCGAGGTCACCGGGCTCGGCGCGGACGTCGCCGACGCGACGATCACCGAGCGTCGCCGCGCGCGCACCGCCGCCGACGTGGCGACGCTCGTCTACACCTCCGGCACCACCGGGCGGCCCAAGGGCTGTGAGATCACCCACGGGAACCTGGTCGCGACCGCCCGCAACGCCGTGCAGGGCGCCATCTCCGAGATCGCCGTCGACGGCAGCTCCACGCTGCTGTTCCTGCCGCTGGCGCACGTGTTCGCCCGGCTGATCGAGGTCGCCACCATCGAGGGCGGCATCGAGCTCGGGCACAGCGACATCCCCAGCCTGCTGCCCGACCTCGCCTCGTTCCGGCCCACCTTCCTGCTCGCCGTCCCGCGGGTGTTCGAGAAGGTCTACAACGGCGCCGAGCAGAAGGCCGACGCCGACGGCAAGGGCAAGATCTTCAAGGCGGCCGCGGACACCGCGATCGCCTACAGCCGGGCGCTGGAGTCCGGCGGGCCCGGCCTCGGCCTCAAGGTGAAGCACAAGGTGTTCGACGTGCTGGTGTACGGGAAGCTGCGCGCGGCCGTCGGCGGCCGGGTGCAGTACGCGGTGTCCGGCGGCGCCGCGCTCGGCGAGCGCCTCGGGCACTTCTTCCGCGGCGTCGGCATCACGATCCTGGAGGGCTACGGCCTCACCGAGACCACCGCGCCCGCGACCGTGAACCGGCCCACCGCGATCCGGATCGGCACGGTCGGCAAGCCGATCCCGGGCGTCGACGTCCGCATCGCCGAGGACGGCGAGGTCCTGGTCCGCGGCATCAACGTCCTGCGCGGCTACTGGAACAACGAGGCCGCCACCAAGGAGGCCATCGAGGACGGCTGGTTCCACACCGGCGACCTCGGTGCCCTCGACGCCGACGGCTACCTGAAGATCACCGGGCGGAAGAAGGAGATCCTCGTCACCGCGGCCGGCAAGAACGTCGCGCCCGCCCCGCTGGAGGACCGGCTGCGCGCCCACCCGCTGATCAGCCAGTGCCTGGTCGTCGGCGACGGCCGCAAGTTCATCAGCGCGCTGGTCACGCTGGACGAGGAGGCGCTCGTCCCGTGGAAGGAGCGGCACGGCAAGCCCGCCGCGATGACCGTGGACGAGCTGCGCCGCGACCCCGACATCGTCGCCGAGATCGAGGGCGCGGTCGCCGCCGCCAACCGGTCGGTCAGCCACGCCGAGGCGATCAAGAAGTACGTGATCCTCGGCGTGGACTTCACCGAGGAGGCCGGGCACATGACCCCGAGCCTGAAGGTCAAGCGCAACGTGGTCATGAAGGACTTCGCCGACGAGATCGAGTCCCTCTACACCGCCTGATCCCCCTGCACCGCCTGGGCGGAGCCGGGAGCGGCGCCGTCAGCGCAGCGCGGCGACGGCGCCGGCGATCGGGACGTCGCCGTTCAGCAGGTCGAGGGTGCGGTGCCGGACGTCCGGCAGGCCGTCCAGCAGCGCGACGATCACCGCGGCGACGTCGTCGCGGGTCACCGCGCCGTGCCCGATCGGCGGCTCGGCGAGCGCGACCAGCCCGGTGCCCGGGTCGTCGGTGAGGCGGCCCGGGCGCAGGATCAGCCAGTCCAGGCCGCCGCGCGCCTTCAGGTCGTCCTCGGCCTCGCCCTTGGCCCGGATGTAGGCGGACCAGACGTCGTCGCGGCCCGGTGCGGGCCGCTCGCCCGCGCCCATCGCGGAGACCTGCACGAACCCGCGCACACCGGCCGCCTCCGCCGCGTCCGCCATCAGGACCGCGGCGGCCCGGTCGACGGTGTCCTTGCGGGCGGCTCCGCTGCCCGGCCCCGCGCCCGCGGCGAACACGACCGCGTCCGCGCCGGCCAGATCGCCCGCGACCTGGCCGGCGGACGCCGCCTCCAGGTCCCGGACGACCGGCGTCGCGCCCGTCGCCCGCACGTCCGCCGCGTGGTCGGCGTTGCGGATGAGGCTCACCACGGTGTCCCCGCGCCCGGCCAGCAGCCGGGCCAGCCGCAACGCGATCTGCCCGTGCCCGCCCGCGATCACGATCTCCATGACCGCGATCCTACGCGCGGGCGCGCACGGGCCCTCGGGGCGGGGATCAGCGGCGGCGCCCGTTGATCGCGGTGACGGCCTTGCGCATCAGCTGGTCGGTCATCACGTTGATGAAGTCGCCGTGGTCGGTCACCGGGTCGTGCCCCTGCTCGGGGAAGGTGTCCAGCGCGAACGCCAGCGCCTTGGCGGGCACGTTGTAGGCGAGCGTCATCCGCAGCTGCGGCACGGCCTTGCGGCCCTGCGGGCACTGCCCGGTCCGCGCGTCCGGGAAGACCATGTGGTCGCGGTGGTTGGCGCTGTCGGTGTTCTGGCCGTCCCAGCAGCTCGGGAAGTTCAGCACGCGCTCGACCTTGCTGCCGCTCGGGCACAGCGGGTACTTGTCGGTGAACGCCCGGTTCTCGAAGCCGCTGCACGTCCACTGGGAGTGCGCGTTCGCCGGGCCGTTCGTCGCGGCCTTGGCGTCACCGGTGACGATCCGGGTGAAGCGCGGGATCGCGGTCACCTTGCTGCGCGGGTTGCCGAAGAACTGGAGGGTCACCTTCGCCGGGGTGACGATGCTGCCGGTGTTGCCGTCCGCCTGGCTCTGCCCCGCGCGGTCCGAGCCGTCCTGGCCCGCGCGCAGCCGCACGACCGGCCAGTAGTAGGTCGACTGGTCGCCGTTGGTGCAGGTCGTCCCGGCGGCGGCGAGCGTCTGGTCGGTCGAGAACGCGCTGGTGTCCTTGTTGCCGACGTAGTCGTGGATGTGGTGGGCGCCGTTCTGGACGCCGGGAGCGACGATCACGTTGTCGGGGTTGCTGTGCGCCTGCCCCGCGTTCGTGCCGCAGCTGGAGGTGAAGGTCCCGGTGGAGGCGGTCCTGGCGCGGCGGGGCTGCCGCACGGCCGGCGCCTTGCGGATGGCGACGAACTGGTCGGCGCGGGGGCCCGGCTTCGCCTGGTTCTGGGCGCCGCCCTGGTTCTGGCCGCCGCCGTTCTGCTGGCCGCCGCCGCCCGCCTGGCCGCCGCCGCCGGGCTGGTTCGGGTCGGTCTGGCCGGGGGCCGGGGAGCCGGGGTCCGGGGAGCCGGAGTCCGGCGGGTCGGGGACGGCCGGCTGCGAGGGGTCGGCCGTCTGGCCGTCGCCGCCCATGCCCGGCATGTCGGGCATCTGGCCGTCACCGTTCTGGCCGCCGTTCTGGCCGCCGCCGTCGCCGGGCTGCTCCGTCGCGGGGGGACTGGTCCGGCCGCCTGTGTAGTGCTGGACGTTCCCGGCGGCGTCGACGGCGACGGTCGTGCCGCCGGGCAGCGGTGCCGCGGCGCCGCCCGGCACGTCGTTGCACGCGGACGCGGCCATGAGGAGCGCCGGGACGAACACGGCGAAGGCTTTTCTCTTTCTTCCCATTTGAGTACTCCCTTTGAGCGGGGGGTTGGGATACCCGTCAGTGCAGCGCGGATTTGGTGACCAGGCCGGTGCTCTCCAGCAGCTGCATGTGGTGCAGGACGAATCTCATCCCGCGTTCCGCATAGGCTCGGACGATCGAGTTCTGGCTCTGTACGCGGGCCTTGGCGGCGAACGGGAGGACCTGCCCGTGCGCGGAGCGCATCCGGAACACGTAATCGGTGTCGAAGGCCTTGCCGTTCAGCCCGGCCAGCTCCCGGAGATAGCTCCGCTGCGTGCCGTTCGGAATGGCCGGCAGGGACACGCCGAGCTGCTGGGCGGTGGCCCGGGTGTCGGCGTCCAGCTGCATGTGCTCCTGATTGATGATCTTGCCGATCTCGCGCACCCGGGGGCCGGCGCCCCGCTGCACGGCCATCTGGCTGGCCGGCATCTCCCACAGCCCGGCCTGCCGGACCTTGACCAGCAGGAGCCTGTCCTGGGCGCTCAGCGGCCCCCATTTCGACGGGATGGTGGCGCCCTTGTCGACGCCGTCCGCCGGGGCCACCCGCGGGTTGAGGAGGACCGCGAGGGCGGCCGCGGCGACGGCCGCGACGGCCAGCAGCAGCAGGCCCCGGCCCCGCCGGAGCCCGACCCGCGGGAGCCGGCGCGGTTCCGCGGCACCGTACGAATTCCTCACCGAAATCCCTTCCTCCTCCCGGGAGCGCACCGGAGAGCGAACCGGCGCGGTTTCGCCGGGCAATACGCACCGCGCCGGACCGGGGGTTCACCGCCGTGCGGTCTTTTTCATTTCTCCGGCCCGTCCGTAATGGCGGGCAGGGCGGCCGTCAGGGGCGCCGGTCGAGGCCGCCGCCCGGGACTCCCCCGACGACCCGCAGCGCCAATGCGGGGCACATCGCCACCGCTTTCTGCACGTCCCGTTCCATCCAGGACGGAATGTCGCTGCCGAGCACCACCGGAAAGCCGTACCGGTCGAGCTGGATCAGCTCCGGGACGAGGTAGGCGCACAGCCCGTGGCCGTCGCAGCGGCTCCAGTCGATCGCCACCCGGCCCTCCCGCCCGGTCGGGACGGGCAGCGGCAGCACGCCGAACGTGGACAGCCCGCAGGTGCCGCCGTAGCGGTGCGCGTCGATGTCGGCGGTGAACGCCTCGACCGCCGACAGCACGAACCGCGCGGTCCCGTCCGGATGGGTGCAGGCGCCGCGGCCGCGCCCGATCGCCGCGGCGCGGCGCACGTCCTCGACCGTCCCGCCGCCCTCGCTCAGCGCGTTGAGGGCGCGGACGACGTCCGGCAGCCCGAGCCGGCACGGGCCGCACTGGCCGGCCGACTGCGCGGCGAGGTAGGAGGCGATCCGGGTCACCTCGCCGAGCGGGCAGGTGCCCTGGCCGAGCGGCAGGACGATCCCGGCGCCGACCGTCCCGCCGGCGGCCCGCATCCCGGCCCGCGACAGCACGGCCCGCGACGCCGCGGCCGGGCCGAGCCACATCCCGTGGTACCCGCCGACCAGCACGCCCGGGCCCGGCGGCACGTCGCAGTGCTTCAGGACGTCCCGCAGCGGCGTGCCGAGCGGCGCCTCGACGACCGTGGTGCCGCCGACGGTGAGCAGCGTGGTGCCCGGCTCGTCGTCGGTCCCGGCGGAGGCGTACAGGTCGGAGCCGAGCGAGACCAGCACCGCCAGCTGCGCGAACGTCTCGGTGTTGGACAGCAGCGTCGGGTACCCGTCGACCCCGGACTCGGCGGCGCGCACCTTGACGCCCGGCGGGATCGGCGTCTCCCCGTTGATGGCGCGGACCACCGCGCCGCTCTCCCCGGAGATGAACCGCTCGGTCAGCCGGACGACCCGGGCCGGCATCCGCCGCTCCCCGATCGCGGCGCGCACCGACCGGGCCGCCTCGTCGCTCTCCACCGCGAGGACGATCCGCTGGGTGCCGAGCGCGGTCGCGACGATCTGCGCGCCGTCCAGCACCAGGTGCGGGGCGCGGCCGAGCAGCACCTTGTCCTTGGCGCTGCCGGGCTCGCCCTCGGCGCCGTTCACCACCACGACGACGTCCTCGCTGGAGCCGCGATCGTTCCCCTTCTCGCCGGGCAGGAGCAGCGTCCGGTCGGCCTCCGGGTGGTTCACCCGGGACGCGACGGCGGCCAGCTTGCGGGCGAACGGGAACCCGGCGCCGCCGCGTCCCCGCAGGTCGACCTGCTCGGCCATCCGGATCAGGTCGTCCAGCGACGGGACGCGCAGCCGGCCGTGCACCGCGAGGTGCCGGTCGAGGTCGAGCCGGTCGAAGCGGTCGAAGCCGAGGGTCAGCCGGGGGCCGCCGATGTTGGAGACCGTGGCGACCGGGTTCATCGGATGACCTCGGTGTCCCAGCCGCCGCCCTCACCCGGCAGCCGGGCGCCGCGCGGATCGGTCACGGTGGCGCGGGAGTCGTCGCGGTTCCGGCGGTCATCGTGGTTCCGGGGGTCATCGTGGTTCCTGGGGTCATCGCGGTCGCCGCGGTCGTCGTAGTCCCGGCGGTCGTGGTCGCGGCGGCCGGCGTAGTCCCGGCGGTCGGCGTAGTCGCGGGGGTCGTAGCCGGGCCGGTCGTCGTAGTCCC
Source organism: Actinomadura sp. NTSP31 (assembly GCF_041951385.1). NCBI lineage: Bacteria > Bacillati > Actinomycetota > Actinomycetes > Streptosporangiales > Thermomonosporaceae > Actinomadura > Actinomadura sp. NTSP31. Next base: position 57,426 of record NZ_JBGNUT010000013.1, read on the forward strand.
GTGGATCGTCGTAGCCGCGCGGGCCCGCGGGGCGCTGCTCGCGCTCGGGGAAGCGGCCCCGGGCGCGGCGCGCCGCGGCGGCTGCCGCCGCGCGCTCTCCGGCGGCGAAGTCGTCGGCCCGCCCCACCTCGCGCGGCTTGATGACCACGACCAGCCGGGTCACCAGCGCGATGAGCACGCCGACGACGCTCAGCACGTAGCTGAGCACCACCCAGTTCGCCGCGATGCGGCCGGCGGTCAGGCCGTGCAGGATCGCGATCGGCCAGGAGATGTACGCGACGGCGTGCATCGACCGCCACACCCACGGGCGGGCGCGCGAGACGAACCGGATCCGCAGGATCCCGGTGATCACGATCAGCACCATCAGCTCGAACGCGACGGTGCCGAGGCCCACCGCGTCCGGCGTCGGCACCACGATCTGCGCGGGCGCCGCGAGGCCGCCGAGCACCTTCACCGCGATGTGCGCGACGACCATCACCGACGCGACGACCGCGCACGCGCGGTGCGCGCCCTGCGCCAGCACCCGGTGCCGGATCTTCAGGATCAGCCGGTCGGTGGCGAGCAGCCCGGTCAGCACCGCGCCGGTCAGCGCGAGCAGCGTGAAGACGCCCGCGTAGAAGGAGAGGAAGTACTGCGCCTGCGCCGCCGCGACGGCGCCCGGCGGGGTCGCGGCGCCGGCCAGCACCAGCACCGCGCCCGCGAGCACGGCTCGCAGCGCCCACGCGGGCACCACGGGATCGTCACTGTTGCGTGTTCGCACCGCTCGGACTCCTGTTCTGGGTGGCGGACGGCGACGGGTCGCCGTCCGGTCCTGCGCCGCCGCCCGGCTCGTCGCCGGGAAGCGGCGATGACGGCGATGACGGCGGGGCGTCCGCCGCGGGGACCGCGCCGAGATTGGCCAGCAGCCCCCCGGGAAGCACTTGCAGCACGCCGCGCTCGGCGTAGCCGAGCAGCGGCTTCGCGCGCTCGCTGAAGGTCCAGCCGCCGATGACGGCGCCGTCCAGCGGGACGGGCCCGGCGCCGCGGCGCACGTCGAAGCGGACCTCGGCGCGGGCGGCGGGCGCGCCGCCGCAGGCGCCGGCGGTGCCGGTCCGGCCGAGCGCGTCGCCGCGTCCGACCACGCTGCCCTCGCGCAGCCGGGTCGCCGAGGTCACCCGGTCATAGGTGGTGGCCACGCCGTCGGCGTGCACGATCATCAGCAGCGCGGGCCCGGAGCCGGTACCGCAGAACCGGTAGAGCCGGCCCGCGCCGGACGCCTGGACGCGCCCGTCGCCGCCCGCGAACGCCAGCGCCGACAGCGGCCGCTGCGCCGATCCGGGGTCGGCGGTCAGCATCGTCCAGGCCGTGCCCGCCTTCCACGGCAGCATCAGCGCGGCGCCGCCGCGGGTGCCGTTGACCTCGGCGGCGGCCTGCTCGGCCGTCAGCGCGCCGTAGCGGCGCAGCGCGCGCGCCTCCGCGGCCGACATCACGTTCGGCGGCATCGCGCCGAGCAGGGTGCCGAACGCGCCGCCGCCCGACAGCCCGACCCGCCACTCGCGGCCCGTCCAGCGGGCCGCGAAGAACGCGGTCTCGGGGTCGGCGTCGCTGCTCGCCGGGACCGGGATGGCGGTGGTGCCGAACACCCACGTCCCGTCGTCGCTGGTGCGGGACGCCACGACGACCGGCGGCCGGGACGGCGCGGCGCCGTAGGCCTGCCGGGCGGCGGCGCCGCGCTGGGCGAGGGTCGCCTTGCGCACCTGCGCGGTCAGCGCCCGCGTGTCCGGACGCGCCGGGGCCGCGGGCGCGCCCGACGCCCCGGGCCGCTGGCGGGGGCGCTGCGGCGTGCCGGGCGCCGCGGTGCCGTGCTTCTTGGCGTCCCGCGCGCCCTTGCCGGACGCGGCCGACTCGGTGGTGCCGATCGGGCGCCCGTCCAGCAGCGTCCGCTCGACGATGCCCAGCAGCGACAGGCCGACGACGGCCGACAGGATGATCGCGCCGACGCCCACCCGGTCGGCGGGCAGCCGCGGCCCGCGCGGCCGCGCCCGCGGTCCGGGACGGGGCCGGGTGGGAGGCCGCCGGCCGGACGCGCGGCCCGGCGTGCGGCCGGGCGTGCGGCCGGGGTCGCGGGGCCGGGGTGCGGGGGGCGGCTCCAGCCGGGACGCCGACCGCGGGACGGGCTGCCGTGCCCGTCCGCGGCGCGTCCGGCCCTTCTCGCGGCGCCGCACGTCGCGGCGCGTCGGCTCACGCCGCCGGCGGCCCCGCTCGTTCGGGCCGGGCTGCTCCGACCACCATGATCCTTCAGGCCACCGCGGTTCTTCCGACCAGCGGCCGCGCTGGGGCCGGGCCGCGGGCGGGAGATGCTCGGATGCCCGCGCCCACGCTGAAGCATGCGTGCTGGTCCGGGACGCATGCCCGTCGTCACGTCGCGCCATGCCCTCTCCTGTGGAGGAGGCGGAGCGCAGGCGAACGCCGCTTCGGCTCGATGCCGTCCGGGCGCTGGGCCCGGGCGGCGGTTCCGCTGAGACATGGGTGACGCGGTGTACGGAGCCCGCTCGCTCCTACCGCGCCTCACGACCGGATTCTCGCGAATCCCGCCGATCAGTCACGGAGCATACGCCCCATTGGCCCTTCAGATGAGAGTTGGTGACAAAAAACCGTTCGAGTCGTATGCCCGGCCGTTTCCGCTCATCGTCGGAGTACGCATGAAGGGCGCCGCGGGTTCGACCGTCCGAACGGTTCCGCGGCCGGTCAGCGGAGGAATTTCGCGGCCAGCGGCGCGGCCGCCTTGGGGCCCGAGCCGCCGCCCTGGACGAACACCGAGAACGCCAGGTCGCCGCGGTACCCGATGAACCAGGCGTGCGACGACCCGTCGTCCCGGTACTCGGCCGTCCCCGTCTTGCCGGCGGTGCCGCCCGGCAGGCCGGCGCCCGCCGCAGTGCCGCCGGTCACCACCGCCCGCATCATCGAGCGCAGCGCGGCGGCCCCGGGGATCGGGCGCGGGGCGGGCACGGCGCCGCCGCCCTCGCGGACCAGCGCGGCCGGCACCAGCCGCGGCGGCCGCCACGACCCGTCCGCGACCGCCGCCGCGACGCCCGCCATCAGCAGCGGCGACGCCTGGACGCGGCCCTGGCCGATCGCCGCCTCCGCCAGCTCGGCGCCGCCGCCCGGGTCCGGGAAGCTCCCCTCCGCCATCCGCACCCCGGGCGAGAAGCTCGTGCCGAACCCGAACCTGCGGGCGCTCGCCGCGAGCTTGCCCGCGCCCAGGCCCTCGACCCCGAGGCGCGCGAACGTGGTGTTGCAGGACGCGGCGAACGCACCGCTCAGCGTGGTGCGGCCCAGCTCGTGGCCCTCGTCGTTGTGGATCGTCCGCTGCGCGGTGACGACGGACGCGGGGCAGTCGGCGGGCGTGCCCGGACCGGCCCCGTCCGCGATCAGCGCGCCCGCGGTGACCACCTTGAAGGTGGAGCCGGGCGGGTAGAGGCCGGTGAACGCGCCGAGACCGCCGAGACCGTCCGCCACCGCCAGGACCTCGCCGGTGGACGGCCGGACCGCGACGATCGAGGCGGCTCCGGGCGCGCCGTCGAGGGCCTTCTCGGCGTCCGCCTGCACATGCCGGTCCAGGGTCGTGCGGATCTTCCTGCCCGGCTTGCGGTCCAGCACCTTGACCCGCTGCGGCGGGCCGCCGCTGTCGCGCAGCTCGATGACCCAAGCCTCCTCGTCATAGTCTTCCGGCGTCAGCCCGTCGACGAGGTCCGTCAGGTAGGGCGCGAGGATCCCGGTGTCGGGCAGCGCCTTGCCGTCGCGGGCGACGGGCGTGACCGCGGGCAGCTTCACCTGGTTGAGCTGCCATTCGCCCCTGCCCTTCAGCCCCGGGTAGAGCGTCGCGGGCGTCCACAGCACCCGCCATCGGCCGTCCACGAGCCCGAGGCGCAGCACCGCCCGATACGACCAGTCGCCGTGCCCCACGAGCGTCCGGGTGACGGTGAAGTCGGCGTGCGCCGCGCGGGGCCCCGAGCGCACGACCGGGCGCGGCTCGACCATGACCGAGGAGACCGTCAGCCCGCGCGACAGCGCCCGGTACCGGTCGGCGAAGTCGCCGGGCGGGTCCGCGACCAGGTCGCGCATCCGGTCCAGGGACCCCTTCCGCCAGGCCGCGAAGAAGCCGGCCGCGACCTTCTCCGGCGTCCCCGGGCCGCGCCCGCCGCGCAGTCCCCGGGCCGCGACGATCCCGCCGCCCAGGGCCACCGCCACCAGCACCGCCAGCACGGCGACACCCCGTGATCGCATGCGCGCTCCCTCTCCCGCCCTCCCCCCGAATGAAGATCGTTCCAGCATCCGCCTCATATGCATATGAGGTTGAACGCCCGCTTTAAGGCCGAACCTGGCCGATGAAATTAGCGACGACTAATCCGCCCCTTAAGTCCGCTTTAACGGGGGTGCCGGGCGGCGGGCGGCGGCCTAGCGTCGGGGGCGTCGGCGACCGTGGACGCGCAGCGGCAGGAGGTGTCCCGCAAATGACGGAGAGCTTCGCCTGGAACGATTCCTCCGGGCATGGACGGACGCGCCCGCCCGGCGGCCGGCCGCCGCACCGGGGCCGTGCCCCGGGCCTCCCGTCCACGCGGTACCGGTCCGGCGACGCAGGCCGGTCCTTCGCGGCGCGCCCGTCTCCAGGTCCTCCCCCACCGGGCGCAGGACCGGCCGGCGCCGGACCGCACCCGCCCCACCTCGGCAGGGGGCGTGCGCGTGGAACTGGTCTCCGGGAGCCCGGCACGGCCCCACTATTGCTCGCCGGTCCCGCGGCACGGACGCCCCGCCTACGGCGCGGGGGCGGGGTCCCGTCCCGGGACCGGCGTCGGCCTCGTCCGGGGCCGGGCTAGCGGGTCCAGGGGAGGCGGACGCCTTCCAGCTCCGGGTCGTCCAGGAGCGCCTGGATGAGCGCGGTGGGCCCGACGACCTTCGTGCCCCACAGGTCCCAGTCGCAGTACACGACCCACGAGCGGTCCTCCGCCCACAGGTCGGACGGGCAGCTCGCCATCGCCGGGTGGTCGTACAGCCGGGCCGCGTCGCCCAGCCGCCCCGCCAGCACGGTCTCGTCGTCCCAGTCGGCGGTGACCAGCGGGCAGTAGTACGCCAGGCAGCGGGTCGCGGCGCCGCCCGGGCTGTGCCGCAGCAGCACCCCGACCAGCCGGTACCAGCTCTCCCGGTCCAGGCAGCCCTCCGCGGGCGGCCGGATGGCCGCCGACCAGCTCCCCGCCGGATGCCCCTGGCGCAGGCACCGGTTGCCGGGCAGCTCCCCCTCCGGGACGGCGGGCTCGCCGAAGCCGCGCGCCAGCTCCCGCCAGCGCAGCCGCCGCCAGCCCGTGCCGGGGTCGCCGCTGCGGCCGAGCTCGGTGCCCGTGACGATCGCGCCCTCCAGCAGGTCGCCCACGTCGCCGGACGGGTCCGCGGCCGGGTCGGGCGGCGGCTCGACCAGCCCCGCGCCGAGCATCGACTGGTGGACGTCGTCGTGCGTCGTGGTGACCAGGCCCTCCGCCCAGGCGTACATCGCGTGCAGGAGCCACGCGGAGTCCGGATTGGGGGGCGGCTCGAAACCCGAGTAGCAGTGGTCGGGGTCCAGGTCGTGGAGCCACCGCGCGGCCTCCCCGGGAACCCGGGACCACGCGCCCTCGATGTCCGCGTTCTCCATATCCGGCATCCTGTCACCCGGGAGGCGGGCCGCGATACGCGGACGCCGTCTACTCCTCGCCGTGCCCGCGGGTCCACAGTCGTGACCGCCGCGCCACATCGGGCGGCGGCGCGGCTCAGGCCCGCAGCAGGGCGTCCAGGCGCGCCGCCTGGACGTCCCATCGCCATTCCCGCTCCACCCACGCGCGGCCCGCGCGGCCCATCGCGCGGGCCCGTTCGGGGTCGGCGAGCAGCCCGGCGACCGCGCCGGCGACGCGCGGGACCGACCGGCCCGGCACCACCACGCCGGTCTCGCCGTCCAGGACGGCGTCCGGCGCGCCGCCGGAATCGCCCGCGACGACGGGCAGGCCGGTCGCCGACGCCTCCAGGTAGACGATGCCGAGGCCCTCGACGTCCAGTCCGCGGCGGCGCGTCCGGCAGGGCATCGCGAACACGTCGCCCGCGTCGTAGTGGGCGGGGAGCTCCGCCCAGGGGACGCTCCCGGTGAACACCACCGAGCCGGCCACCCCCTCGGACGCCGCGAGCCGCTCCAGCTCCGCGCGGTACGGGCCGCCGCCGACGAGCAGCAGCGCCGCGTCCGGGACCTTTGCCAGGACGCGCGGCCATGCGCGGATCAGCGCGTCCTGCCCCTTGCGCGGCACCAGCCGGGACACGCACACCGCGACCGGACGGTCCGCGAGCCCGTGCCGCGCCCTGATCTCCGCGCCGCCCGCGCCCGCGCGGAACAGCGCCTCGTCGACGCCGGGGGCGAGCCGGGCCATCCGCGCCGCCGCGGCCGGTGACAGCGCCCGCGCCATCCGGGACCGGGTGTACTCGCCGAGGTAGGTGAGGGTGTCCACGCCGTCGCCGATGCGGCCGAGGAGCGTCCGCGCGACCGGCAGCGCCGCCCAGCCCGCCTCGTGCCCGTGCGTGATCCCGACGATCCGCCGGGCCCCGCGCCGCCGCAGCGCCGGGGCGAGCAGCCCCAGCGGGGCCGCGGCGCCGAACACCACCGAGTCGCAGCGCTCGGCGCGCAGCAGGGCGGACGCGCGGCGCAGCACGCCCGGCTCGGGCAGCATCAGCGAGCCCGGGTGCCGGACGACCGGGAACGGCTGCTCCGCGTCAAAGGCCGCGGTCCCCTGCCACGCCGGCGCGTACACCACCACCGAGCCGGGCGGGCGCCGGACCGCGAGGCCGTGCACGAACGCCTGGATGCCGCCGGGACGGGGCGGGAAGTCGTTGGTCACCACCAGGGTCTTGGTCATCGCCCAGCAAGGATACGGACGCCGTCCCGCCCGCGAGCAGGCGGAACACCGGTGGACGGCGCCGCCGGCATGCGGAAGGGCCCGGCACCGCCGTGCGGTGCCGGGCCCTCCGGATCAGGCCGGTGATCAGTGGCTGATCTCGTGCGACTCCTTGCCGCCCTCGATCTCGGCGTGCCCGCCGTGCCCGTGCTCGTGCTCCTCGACCGGGATGTCGTCGAAGGTCCAGGCCCGGTTCAGCCGCGACCGCAGGTGCCCGAGCGGGCCCTTGGCGGCCGGGATGCCGTTGGCGTCGCGCGCCGGCGGCTCCGGACGGCTGTTCTCCTTGGACAGCAGGACGGCCTTCTGCTCCTCGCGGGCCGGCTCGTGCCGCTCGGAGAACTGCCCGTCCGGCGACATGAGGATGACGCCGCTCTCGACGCCGTGCCCGACGACGTCGGCGTCCTTGCGCTGCAGCCCCAGGCAGATCCGCTTGGTGATGACGAACGCCAGGAACGGCCCGACGAAGAACGTCACCCGGAAGAACCAGGTCGTGGCGTACAGCGAGATGTCGAACTTGTCGGCCAGCACGTCGTTGCCGCCGGCCAGCCACAGCAGGCCGTAGAAGGCGACCGCGGCCACGCCGGTGGCGGTGCGGACCGGGGCGTTGCGCGGCCGGGTGTTGACGTGGTGGTGCCGCTTGTCGCCGGTCACCCACTGCTCGATGAACGGCCAGGCCATCGCGCCGCCGAACACGATGCCGAGCGGCACCAGCGCCGGTATCAGCACGTTGAAGCTGACCGTGTGGCCCCAGGCGCTGACCTCCCAGTTCGGCATGATGCGCAGCGCCCCCTCGAGGACGCCCATGTACCAGTCCGGCTGGGAGCCCGCCGAGATGGCGCCGGGATCGTAGGGGCCGAACAACCAGATCGGGTTGATCTGGGCGAACGCGCCGAGCAGCGCGATGACGCCGAAGGTGAACAGGAAGTAGGCGCCCGTCTTGGCCATGAAGACCGGGTAGAACGGGTAGCCGTACACCTGGCGCTCGGTCTGGTTCTTCACCGGCATCGCGGTGTGCTTCTGCACCCACATGATCATCATGTGCGCGGTGACCAGGCCCAGCAGCAGCCCCGGGATCAGCAGGATGTGCAGCATGTAGAGCCGCGGCACGATGTCCTGGCCGGGGAACTCCCCGCCGAACAGGAACATGTAGCCGTACGTGCCGACCAGCGGGATCGCCTCGAGCACGCCCTGGGTGATGCGCAGGCCCGTGCCGGACAGCAGGTCGTCCGGCAGCGAGTACCCGAACAGGCCCTCCAGCATGCCGAGGATGAACATGTTGATGCCGATGAGGTAGTTCAGCTCACGCGGCTTGCGGTAGGCGCCGGTGAAGAACACCCGCAGCATGTGCGCCAGGATCGACGCCATGAACAGCAGCGCCGCCCAGTGGTGGATCTGCCGCATGAGCAGACCGCCGCGCACGTCGAAGCTGATCTTCAGGGTGGAGGCGTACGCCTCCGACATCTGCACGCCCTTGAGGTGCGTGTACGAGCCGTTGTAGACGACCTCGTTCATGCTGGGCTTGAACCAGAGCGTCAGGAACGTTCCGGTCAGCAGCAGGATGATGAACGAGTACAGGGCGATCTCGCCCAGCATGAAGGACCAGTGGTCCGGAAAGACCTTCTTCATGTTCCGCTTGAAGAAGGTGGTGGAACCCAGCCGGTCGTCGATGAAGTTCAGCGGCCCCTCGACCGCTTTCGGAGCCGACACCGCAGGTGTCGCTGACGCCTCGCTCATCCGCGCTCCCAGAAGCTCGGGCCGATCGGCTCGTGGTAGTCGCTCGTCGCGACGATGTAGCCGTCCTCGACCGCCAGCGGCAGCTGCGGCAGCGGACGGGCCGCCGGGCCGAACACGACCTTGGCCGCGTCGGTCGCGTCGAATGTCGACTGGTGGCACGGGCACAGGATGTGGTGCGTGGTCTGCTCGTACAGCGCGGCCGGGCAGCCGACGTGCGTGCAGACCTTGGAGTACGCCACGATCCCGTTGATGTGCCAGTTCTCGCGCCCCTTGGCGGGCTTGAACTGGTTCTCGGGGACGTTGATGAGGATCGTGACGGCCTTGGCGTTCTCCGTGAGGACCCGGTCCTCGGGGACGTCCTCCTCGATGCCCTCGGGCAGGACGGTGATCATCCCGCCGGGCGAGGAGAAGTCGCTGACCCGCAGCGGCTTGTTGGTGCCGTCCACCACCAGGCGGACGCCCTTCTTGCCCTGCGCCTGCGCCTTCTTGACCGCGTCGCCCCAGTGGGTGGAGCGCAGCTTCTTCTCCGGCAGCGGGCCGAGGTCGCGCAGCAGCACCAGCGGCGCGAGGCCGAGCGGCGCGGCGGCCAGCAGCAGCGTGCGGCGCAGCAGCGGGCGCTTGGTCAGGCCGCTGTCGGACGCGCCCTCCAGGAAGTCCTTCGTGAAGGCCTCGCGGGTCTCCTCGTCGGCCTGCAGGTTGTGCCGCTCCTGGACGATCGGCTTGCTCGTCATGAGCCGGCGCACCCAGATGGTGACGCCCGCGGCCAGCGCCAGGAACGACAGCGCCATCAGGCCGCCGAGCCAGAAGTTCGACTCCTGCGCCCGGTCGACGCCGTGCATGCCGCCGTGGCGGCCGCTCCAGCCGATGTAGTAGGCGATGAACGCCACGCTCGCGGCGAACGCCAGGAGGAAGAACGTCGCGACGACGCGCTCGGCGCGCTTGGCCGACGCCTCGTCCAGCTCCTCCCCGACGCCCGCGGGCGCCGAGATGTCGTCCTGCGCGAGCAGGGTCCTGTCCCGCGCCGGAGACGGCGTGCCGATCACGCGCCCCTGCGTGCCGCCCTCGCGCGGCTCCTTCGAGCCCGCGGTGTCCTTGTTGTCGTCGCTCATGACTTCTTCAGCTTCTTCGGCTTCTTCGCGGTGATCCACATCGCCGCCATCACCAGCAGGCCGAGGCCGACCAGCCAGCCGACCAGGCCCTCCGACACCGGGCCGATGCGGCCGAGGCCGTTACCGCCGGGGTTGGCCTGCTCGCGGGTCTGCACGAGGTAGGAGATGATCGCCTGCTTGTCCTGTGGGGTGAGCGTGGTGTCGTTGAACACCGGCATCGCCTGCGGACCGGTCAGCATCGCCTCGTACATCTGGGTGGGCGTGACGTCGCTGTTGGACAGCGGCGGGGCGTACTTGCCGCCGGTCAGCGCGCCGCCCTGCCCGGTGAAGTTGTGGCACTGCGCGCAGTTGGTGCGGAACAGCTTGCCGCCGAGCGCCACGTCGCCCTTGCTCGGGTCGGTCTCCGACTTGGACGGGACGCCCGGGCCGCCGCCCAGCGAGGCGATGTAGGCGCGCAGGTCGGCGAGGTTCCTCTCGGCCTGCGCCTTCTGCTCCTCGGCCGCCTTGCGCTTGGCCGGGTCCTCGTAGTCGGTCTTGATCTCGGTGTTGAAGGCGGGGATCGGCGTCTTGCGCGGGAACTGCGCACCAGGGCTCATCGCGGGCATGCGGCCCGTGCTGACCTGGAAGTCGACGCTGGCCGCCCCCACCCCGAGCAGGCTCGGTGCGATGGCCTTGCCCTTGGCGTCCTTGGTGCCCTCGGCGTTCAGCCCGTGGCAGCTGGCGCAGTTCTTGTCGAACAGCTGCTGGCCGTTCTTCAGGTCCTGCGCCGCCTGGGCCGTGCCCTCCGCCTCGGCGCGTCCAGTCTGCGGCGAGAATCCGGCGTAGATGACGCCGATCGCCGCCAGGGCCGCCAGCACGACGGCGTAGCCCGCCCAGGGGCGCCGTCGCCATGCGGTGATCCTTCTCACGGAAATCCCCGTTCGGGTGTCGTCTGGTTGGTCAGCGGGTCAGTGGTCGAGCAGGTAGACGACCGAGAACAGGCCGATCCACACCACATCGACGAAGTGCCAGTAATAGGACACGACGATCGCGCTCGTCGCCTGCTCGTGCGTCCATCGCTTCGCCGCGAACGTCCGGCCGAGAACGAACAGGAACGCGACCAGGCCGCCACAGACGTGCAGACCGTGGAAACCGGTGGCCAGGTAGAAGACCGAGCCGTAGGCCGACGAGGAGAGCGTGAGCCCGTCCTTGGTGACCAGGCTGTAGTACTCGTACGCCTGGCCCGCCACGAAGTAGAGCCCCATCAGGAAGGACAGGACGTACCACTCGCGCAGTCCCCAGCGGCGGAAGTCCAGCAGGCCGCCGTCGCGGCCGACCTTGCCGGCCTCGGCCTTGAACACTCCCCACTGGCAGGTCACCGACGACAGCACCAGCACGGTCGTGTTGGCCGTCGACAGCGGCAGGTTCAGCGGTGCGCCCGGCCAGGCGTCGTGCCCGGACTGGCCGATCGTCACAGAGCGGATCGTGAAGAACATCGCGAACAGCGCCGCGAAGAACATCAGCTCGGACGACAGCCAAACGATCGTCCCCACGCTGACCAGATTGGGACGGTTCGCCCGTGCGTGAGGTGTTGTCTCTATCGCGGATGCTGTCACGGGCAGCATTATTGCGCCCCTATCCGGTGACTGACGCATGACCCCCCTCCTTGGGTTCCCGAGCGTGTCTCCGCGCGCGCGTCCGACCTGGCCGATCTCCGCTCGCACCTGGTGTTCCGGGCCGGGAATCGGGGCCTGGATCTCGTGCGCGCGAGGCCGAACCGGTAGCCTTCGGTGTCATGAGCACCGCCCCGGAGAGCCCGATGAAGGTTCTCGTCTACAGCGACGACGCGAACACCCGCGCACAGATCCGGATGGCGATCGGGCGCCGGCCCGCCGCCGACCTCCCGCAGGTGGAGTTCGTCGAGCGCGCGACCCAGCCCGCCGTGGTGGCACGGCTCGACGAGGGCGGCATCGACGTCCTGGTCGTGGACGGCGAGGCGCAGCCCGCGGGCGGTCTCGGCGTGTGCCGGCAGGCGAAGGACGAGGTGTACGACTGCCCGCCGGTGCTGGCGATCATCGGGCGGCGCGACGACGGCTGGCTGGCGACCTGGTCGCGCGCCGACGCCGTGGTGAGCCTGCCGCTGGACCCGATGGCCCTGGCCAAGGAGCTCGCGGGCCTCATGCGCCGGCGCATGGCGAACCGCCTTCCGGCCCTGTAACACCGACCCGCCGGGGAGGCTCCGCCCGTTCCGGCGCCGGGGCGCCGCCCCGGCCCGGCACCCCGGCCGGGACCGGACGAGCCCGGTGCTCCCCGGGACCCGCCGCACCCTGGGGAGAAGATGGACGCCCGCACGAACTGGCCCGCACTGATCAACGCGCTGCTCGACGGCGACTCGCTGACCAGCGAGGAGACGGCGTGGGCGATGAACCGCATCATGGCCGGCGACGCCACCGACGTGCAGATCGCCGGCTTCGCGGTCGCGATGCGCGCCAAGGGCGAGACCGTCGCGGAGGTCTCCGGCCTCGCCGACGGCATGATGGACAACGCCACCCCGGTGACGGTGCCGGGCCGCATCGCCGACCTCGTCGGCACCGGCGGCGACCGCGCCCACACGGTGAACATCTCCACGATGGCCGCGGTGGTGGCCGCGGCGGCGGGCGTGCGGGTCGTCAAGCACGGCAACCGGGCCGCCTCGTCGTCCTGCGGCGCCGCCGACCTGCTGGAGCACCTCGGCGTCGCGATCGACCTCGGCCCGGACGAGGTCGCGCGGGTCGTCGCGGAGACCGGCATCACCTTCTGCTTCGCGCCGCGGTTCCACCCGGCGCTGCGGCACGCCTCGCGCACCCGCAGCGAGCTGGGCACGCCGACGGTGTTCAACTTCCTCGGCCCGCTGACGAACCCCGCGCGGCCGGGGGCGCAGGCGGTCGGGGTGTTCCATCCGCGGATGGCGGGCGTCATCGCGGGCGTGTTCGCCGCGCGGGGCTGCTCGTCGCTGGTGTTCCGCGGCGACGACGGCCTGGACGAGCTGACCACCACGGGCACCTCGACGGTGTGGGTGGTGCGCGACGGGACCGCGACGCGGACGACGTTCGACCCGTCCGACCTCGGCATCCCGCCGGCCCTCCCGGAGGACCTGCGCGGCGCCGACGCGGCGTTCAACGCGCGGGTGGCGCGGGAGACCTTCGCCGGCCGCGAGGGCGCCGTCCGCGACATGGTCCTGCTGAACGCCGCCGCGCTCATCACCGCCTACGAGGGCGCGCCGGCCGCCGACGAGCTCACGCCGACGCTGGCCGCCGCCCGCGACCGCGCCGCCGAGGCCGTCGACTCCGGCGCCGCCGCCACCCTCCTGGCCCGCTGGATCGACGTTTCCCAGGCCCAGCGCTAGCCCAGGGGGGCGCACCCCCCTGGGCGACTACGCGACGCTGCGGGCGCCGCTCGAGAGGCGCTGGGCTATGTAGATCGGAATGATCGACAGGACGATCAGGGACGCGGCCAGGACGTTGACGACCGGGGCCTGGTTGGGGCGGAACAGGTTGTCGAAGATCCAGATCGGCAGCGTCTGCGAGCCCGGCCCGGCGGTGAACGTGGTCACGATGATCTCGTCGAAGGACAGCGCGAACGACAGCAGCCCGCCGGCGAGCAGCGCCGAGCGCAGGTTCGGGAGCGTGACGTACCAGAACGTCTGGAAGACGTCGGCGCCGAGGTCGGCGGACGCCTCCTCCAGGCTGGTGCCGGTGCGGCGCAGCCGGGCGAGCACGTTGTTGTAGATGGTGACGACGCAGAACGTGGCGTGCCCGACGATGACGGTGAACAGGCCGAGGCCGATGCCGAGCGGCTCCAGGACGACCTGGAAGGCGTTGCTGAGCGCGATGCCGGTGACGATGCCGGGCAGCGCGATCGGCAGCACCACGACCAGCGACACCGTCTCGCGGCCGAAGAAGCGGTAGCGGGCGACGGCGAACGCCGCCATGGTGCCGAGGACCATGGCGGCGGCGGTGGCGCCCACGCCGGCCTTCACGCTCGTCCAGACGGCCTGGCGGGCGCCCTCGTTGTCGAGGGCGTGCGCCCACCAGCGTCCGGTGAACCCGGTCGGCGGCCAGCCGAACGCCCGGTCGGCGTTGACGGAGTTGACCAGCACGACGAGCAGCGGCACGTAGACGACCGCGAGCCCGAGGATCATCACGGCGCGCAGGACGGTCCGCGCGGCGGGCGAGAGGGTCATCACAGCTCCCTGAGGGCGCCGGTGCGGCGGGCCGCGGCCAGGTAGACCAGCATGACCACGACCGGGACCGTGGCGACGGCGGCGGCGAACGGCAGGTTGTTGGCGGCGCCGATGTTGTCGTAGACGACGTTGCCGAGCAGCTGGCTCCGGCCGCCGACGATCTTGACGGTGATGTAGTCGCCGAGCGACAGCGAGAAGGTGAAGATCGACCCGGCGACCAGCGACGGGAACACCATCGGCAGCATGACGGAGCGGAACGTGCGCCACGGGCGGGCGCCGAGGTCGCCGGAGGCGTCCAGCAGCGAGTCCGGCAGCCGCTCCAGGCCCGTGTAGACGGGCAGGATCATGTAGGGCAGCCACAGGTAGGCCAGGACGATGATCGTGGCGGTGAGGCCGAATCCGGGCCCGGAGAGCCCGAACGGCTTGAGCACCTCGTCGATCAGCCCGCCCTGCGACAGCATCACCCGCCACGCGTACGCCTTGACGAGATAGGCCGCCCACAGCGGCGCCAGGATCGCGATGACGAGGTACGGCCGGTACCGGGGCCGCGCGACCTTCGCCATGTACAGCGCCATGGGGAGGCCGATGGCGGTGTCGATGACGGTGACGGCCGCCGCGACGCCGAGGCTGCGCAGCGCGATCGTCCGGTAGACGGGCTCGTCCCACATGTCCTGGAAGTTGGCCAGGGTGAACTGCCGGACGACCGCGCCGGTGAAGGTGTCGGTGGACCAGAACGCGGTGAGGAAGATCGCGGCCAGCGCGCCGAGGTAGGCCACCACCAGCCAGGCCAGCGGCGCCGACAGCAGCAGCGTCAGGCGCAGCCACGGCCGGCGGTGCAGCAGCGCCGCCGCCCGGCGCCGGGGACCCGGCGCCGGGCGGGCGGCGGCCTCGCCGGCGGTGGCGGCCGCCGGGGACGCGGTCATCCCTTGATCGCCGTCCATGCCTGCGTCCACTTGGAGTAGTCGACGCACTTGACGTCCTTGCGGCCGTCCAGACACTGCGCGATCGGGGTCGTCCAGAAGTGGATCTTGGAGAAGTAGGTCTCGTCGGTGGCGTGGAAGGTGTCGCAGAACTTCTTGTCCGCGGTCTCCTGGCAGGCCTTGGCGTTCGCCGGGGCCTCACCGAACCACTCGGCGACCTGCGCGTTCGCCTTGGGCGACACGATGTGGTTCATCCACTGGTAGGCGCAGTTCGGGTGCTCGGCCTTCGCCGCCACCATCCAGGTGTCCGACCAGCCGGTCGAGCCCTCCTTCGGGACGATCGCCTCCACCGGCGCCTTCGCCGCCTCCACGTAGTTCGTGATGACCTGCCAGGTCGTGCCGAGCACGGTGTCGCCGCTCTTGAACGACTGGACGGCCTTGGTGTAGTCGGACCAGTACTCGCCGACGAGGCCGCGCTGGGTCTTCAACAGCGCCACCGACGCGTCGAACTGCTTCTGGTCGAGCGCGTACGGGTTCTTGATGCCGAGTTCGGGGCGGGCCGACATCAGGTACAGCGCCGCGTCCGCGATGTAGATCGGCGAGTCGTAGGCGGTGATCTCGCCCTTGTACGGGGAGTTCTGGTCGAACACCGCACCCCACGAGTCGGGCGCCTGCTTCACCTTGTCGGTGCGCCACATCAGCAGGTTGGCGCCGCGGCCGTGCGGGATGCCGTAGGCCTTGCCGTTCACCGAGTTCCACGGCTTGTTCTTCAGGCCGGCGAAGATGTCGGCGTAGTTCGGCACGAGCGCGGTGTTGACCGGCGCGACGGCGCCGGACGCGATGAGCCGCAGCGACGCGTCACCGGACGCCGACACCGCGTCGTACTGCCCGGTCTTCATGAGCGCGACCATCTCGTCGGACGTGCCGGCGACCTTGGTGTTGACCTTGCAGCCGGTCTCCTTCTCGAACGGGTGGACCCAGTCGACCGACTTGTCGTTGGAGCCGTCCTCGGCGTACCCGGCCCAGGCGACCAGGTTGACCTGGCCCTCGCCCTTGCCGAGCGACTTCTGCATCGGGACGTCCGGCACCCGGAAGCCGCCCTGGCCGGCGCCGGTCGCCTTGTCTCCCGATTCGCCGCCGCAGCCGGCGGCGGTCAGTCCGATCGCCAGCGCCGCCGCGGCGGCGAGCGCCATGCGCGTGGACCACATGAGGAACTCCTCTTTAGTTGGGGGTTTTCGCGGGGGTTTCAGTGCTGGGTGCGGCGCCGGCGACCCGGAACTCGTGCGCCGCCTGCCAGCCGACGCGGACGCGGGCGCCGCGATGGCGGGTCACCTCCATCGAGGACGCCGCGAGGTTCTGCTGGAGCGCCACGATCCGGTCGCCCGACTCCAGGTCCACCACGAACCTCGTGACGGCGCCGGCGTAGACGACCTCGGCGACCGTGCCCTCGGCGTGCCGGTCCCCCGCCGGCCCGCCCGCCTCGCCGACCGGCGCGGCGCCGTCCCCGCCGTCCTCGCCGTCGCCGCCGAGGATGCGGACGTGCAGCTTCTCCGGCCGCACGCACACGTCCCCGATGCGGTTGGTCGTGCCGACGAACCCGGCCACGAACTCGGTCGCCGGGTGCTCGTACACCTCGGCGGGCGTGCCGACCTGCTGGACGCGCCCGCCGTCCAGGACCGCGATCCGGTCGCTGAGGGTCAGCGCCTCCTCCTGGTCGTGGGTGACGAACACGAAGGTGATGCCGGCGCGCCGCTGGATGGTCTTCAGCTCGACCTGCATCTCCTCGCGCAGCTTCAGGTCGAGGGCGCCGAGCGGCTCGTCCAGCAGCAGCACCTTCGGCTCGTTCACCAGCGCGCGGGCCAGCGCGACCCGCTGCCGCTGCCCGCCCGACAGCTCGGCGGGGCGGCGCGCCTCGAACCCGTCGAGGCGGACGCTGCGCAGCGCCTCGAGCGCCCGTTCACGGCGCTCGGCCTTCGCCACCTTGCGCACCTTCAGCCCGTACTCGACGTTGCGGAGCACGTCCAGGTGCGGGAACAGCGCGTAGTCCTGGAAGACGGTGTTGACGTCGCGGTCGAACGGGGCGAGGCCCGTCACGTCGCGGCCGGCCAGCTCGACCGTCCCGGACGTGGGGCGCTCGAACCCGGCGATGAGCCGCAGCACCGTGGTCTTCCCCGACCCCGAGGGTCCGAGCATCGAGAAGAACTCGCCGTCCCCGATGTCGAGGTCGACGCCCGCCACCGCCTCGACGGCGCCGAAGGTCTTGCGCAGATCGCGGATCCTCACCGCTGAAGCCGGCATGACCGAAAACATATGGAGTCATAGGTTTTAGTTCAAGTGACGATCCGGTATCACTGAGTCAACGCCGGGAGAGGGGGCCCATGGACGGTGCGGACCGCGCGCGCCTCGTCGTGTTCGCCCCCGTCGACAACACCGCGCGGGTCGCCGCCGTCGTGCGGCGGATCGGCGACGCCATCGCGCTCGGCCTCCTCGACGACGGTGAGCAGCTGCCCAGCGAGACCGACCTCGCCGGACATCTCGGCATATCGACCGTCACTCTACGCGAAGCGCTGATGGCCTTGCGTCAGCAGGGCCTCATCGAGACCCGCCGCGGCCGCGGCGGCGGCAGCTTCGTCCGCGCCCCCGCCCGCCCCTTCGACCTCGACCGGCGGCTCCGCCCGCTGTCCGCCGAGGAACTGCGCGACCTCGGCGACCACTATGCCGCCATCGCCGGCGCCGCCGCCCGGCTGGCCGCGCGCCGCTCGCTGCCCGGCGACGTCGACCGGCTGCGCCGCTCCCTGGCCGAGATGGCCGGCCCGGACGCCGGCCCGCGCCGGTGCCGGCTGGACGGGCGGCTGCACCTGGAGATCGCCGCCGCGTCCCAGTCCGTCCGGCTCACCCGCGAGGAGATCCGGCTGCAGGCCGACATCGGGCCGCTCATCTGGGCGGTGCACGGCGAGCCGGGCGCCCGCCGGACGGTGCACGCCCAGCACGCCCGGCTCGTCGACGCCGTCGAGCAGGGCGATGAGGACCGGGCCCGCGATGTCGCTGAAAGTCACGTCGCGAATGCGGTAGAACGTCTGATTGACCGACGGCTCGCCCTCTGACCACGAGGTGGACCCATGCCTCCCGAGTCACCGTCCGCCGGCGCCGCGGCGGCGCGTGTGCACGCGACCCTCGACGGCGTCTTCGGCACGGTCGCCGACGTGCGCGACGCGTCGGCGCGGCTGCTGCGGGCCGTCCGCGACGCCGGGCGCGCTCCGGCCCGCGCCGACCTCGCGGCGCTGCGCCCGCTGCTGCTCCCCCGGCTCGGCCCGCTGGTGTGCGGGCTGGGCTTCATCGCCGCGCCGCGGCTGCTCGCCGACGCCGCCTGGTACATGGAGTGGTGGCAGGCCGGCCCCGCCGGCCCGTCCCAGCTGCTGCGCGACCTGAACCCCGAGAGCAGCGCCCTGTACGACTACACCGCCTGGGACTGGTTCACCGGCCCCGAGGCCGGTGCGGAGAAGACCGTCTGCGGCCCCTACGTCGACTACCTGTGCAGCGACGAGTACGTCCTCACCCTCTCGGTCCCGGTCCGCGTCGGCGGCGCGTTCGCCGGCGTCGCCGCCGCCGACGTGTTCGCCCGCACCTTCGAGCACGAGATCGTCCCGGTGCTGCGCGAGATCCCCGCGCCCGCCTTCGTGGTGAACGCCCCGGGCCGCGTCATGGCGTCCAACACCGCGACCTGGACCCCCGGCACCGTCTACCGCGACCGCCCCGGCCACACCGCCCACCCGTGCGGCGACCTGTCCCTGAGCCTCATCACGGCGGCGTAGCTCGCTGCGGCGGCCTTCTAGTCCGCGTCCGGGAGGCCCAGGGCGAAGGCGGCGTCGAGGTCGTGTTTGGAGTAGGTGCGGAAGGCGATGTGGGTCTCGGTGCCGAGGACGCCGGGGACCTTGTTGACGCGGCCGGGGATCACGTCGTTGAGCTCCTCGTGGCGGCGGACGCGGACCATCGCCATCAGGTCGTGCTCGCCGGTGACCGAGTAGACCTCGCTGACGCCGTCCAGCGCGGCGATCGTCTCGGCCACCTCGTGGATGCGCGCGACGTCGGCCTTGACGAACACGATCGCTGTGACCACGGGACCCCTCCCCTGAGTTCGGACGTCCCGACTCTATCGGGGGTCAGGTCCGGCTCAGCGCGGCGAGGCGGCGGCCCTGGCCGGCGCGGCGGGCCAGCACCGCGAACAGCACGCCCGCGCAGAAGCCGTAGATGTGGGCGGTGTAGGCGACGCTGCTCTCCTCGTCGCCGAGCGAGAGCCACTGCAGGATGAACCAGTAGCCGAGCACGACCCAGACGGGCAGCCGCAGCACGATGATCGGCGGGACGTAGCTGACGACGCGGCCGCGCGGGTTGAGGATCACGTAGGCGCCCATCACCCCGGCGATGGCGCCGGACGCGCCGATGAGCGGCACCGTGGAGTCGGGCGAGGTCCAGGCGAAGCCGTAGACGGCGACGAGCCCGAACAGCAGGTAGCTGAGCAGGAAGCGCCATCGTCCGAGCCGGTCCTCGACGCCCATGCCGACGACGAACAGGAAGACCAGGTTGCCGAGCAGGTGCATCGGGCCCGAGTGCAGGAACATCGAGGTGAACGCGGAGGTCCACGGGGCCTTGTGGTAGCCGCCGGGCCCGCAGTGGTTGGTGACCTCGGTGGGCAGCGGCTGCCGGTCGCCGGTGGTGAGCTCCTTGGGGACGGCGCCGTACTGGTAGGTGAACTCGGCCGCCTTGCAGTCGCGGACGGCGCCCTTGCCGTACCAGGTGGCGAAGTTGGACATCGGGGTCAGCAGGAACACCACGACGTTCACCGCGATCAGCAGGTACGTCATCCACGGGACGCGCCGGGCGGGCTGGCTGTCGTAGAGAGGCAGGGCCATGCGGGGTCGTTCGTCCTCTCCGGGTACCGGTCGTCCCCGGTCACCTTAGTGGGCGCCCCGCACGACCGTGCTCCCCCGACCAACCGACACCCGACCGACCTCCCGGCTCGTGGCTCGCGTAGGCGTTGTCGATCCAGGCGCGCAGGCCCTCGGCGCCGTGCGCCGGGCACGTCCAGGCGCCGTCGACCTCGACCAGGCGGACGCCCGGCAGCGCGAGCCAGCGCAGCACGCACTCCATCTCCTCGGCGGTGGCGCCGGAGGACGGCGGCGCGCCGAGCGGCACGCCGCCGGGGGCGCCGCCGGACGGCGGGAAGACGGTCTCGGCGGTGGCGAGGAGGGCGTCGACGTAGGGGCGGGGGTGGGCGCGCGGCGGGACGGTCCCGGCCGCGGCGAGCCGCCCGTACCGGACGACCGACAGCTCCCAGCCGCCGTCGAAGCCGGGCCGGGCGGCGACCAGCTCGGGCAGCCGGGCGAGCGCGGCGAGGCGCTGGCCGCGGGCGGCGGCGCGGACGAACGCGGCGAGCCGGTCGCGCTGCGCGGCGGCCTCCTCGTAGCGCAGCTCGGCCGCGAGCCGGTCGATGCGGACCTGCGCGGCGGCCACGACGGGCCGCACGTCCCCCTCCATGATCGCGCGGGCGGTCTCGGCGTGCACGCCGTAGTCGTCCGGCGACTCGCGGCCGTCGCAGGGCGCGCCGCAGCGGCCGAGGTCGGCGAGCGCGCAGCTGCGGGCGCGGCCCCGCTCGACGATCCGGACGGTGAGTCGCTGGGTGCACTGGCGCAGCGGGACGGCCTCGTGCAGCGCCGCGCGGGCCTCCTCGGCCTGCCGCCGGGAGCCGATGGGGCCGAGGTAGCGGGCGCCGTCGTCGCGGCATTCGCGGACGATCGACAGCCGCGGGAACGGCTCGGCGGTCAGCTTCAGCCAGATGGCCCGCTCGGGGAACTTGGACCGCCGGTTGTAGCGGGGCTTGTGCTCGGCGATGAGGCGCAGCTCGCGGACCTCGGCCTCCAGGCCGGTGGCGCACACGATGGTCCGGACGTTCTCGGCGAGCCCGACCATCTCGCGGACGCGCGGGCGGGTCTCCGAGCCGGTGAAGTAGCTGCGCACGCGGGAGCGGAGGTCGCCGCTCTTGCCGACGTAGAGGACCTCGCCGGCGGCGTCCTCGAACAGGTAGACGCCGGGGGTGCTCGGCACGCCCTCGGCGAGGTGGCGCTTGCGGCGCTGCTCGGGGGTGGGGGCCTTGGCGAAGCCGCGCAGCTCCTCCAGGGAGGTGACGCCGAACGAGCCGAGCCGCTCGATCAGGCCGTGCAGGACCTCGACGGTGGCGCGGGCGTCGGCGAGGGCGCGGTGCGTCGGCTCGGTGCGGGTGCGGAAGAACCGGGCGAGGGTGCCGAGCTTGCAGTTGGGCACCTCGTCCTTGCCGAGGACGCGGCGCGCGAGGTCGACGGTGTCGACGACGGGGAACGCGGGCCAGGCGTACCCGCCCGCGGTGCAGGCGGCCTTGAGGAAGCCGATGTCGAACGGGGCGTTGTGCGCGACGAGCACGCTGCCGCGGGCGAACTCCAGGAACGCGGGCAGCACCGAGTCCATCCGGGGGGCGGCCGTCACCATCGCGGTGGTGATGCCGGTCAGCGCGGTGATGAACGGCGGGATCGGGCCGCCGGGGTCGACCAGCGTGCCGAGCTCGCCGAGCTCCACTCCGCCGCGCACCTTGACCGCGCCGATCTCGGTGATGGCCGAGTCGGCCGCCGAGCCGCCCGTGGTCTCCAGGTCGACCACCACGAAGGTGACCTCCGCCAGCGGGGTGCCGAGGTCGTCCAGAGTGCCCTGAACCGCCCGGATCTGCCGCTGGGCCTCGTGCGCAGCCGTCATGCCGGCGACCGTAGAGCACGCCACCGACAGAAGTCGGGGCCGCTAGGGTTGGGGGCGCGCCGGCACGTCCCGCCGGGCGGGGGCCGCGGGGGACGGCTCGGGGGGGCATGGCGCGTTCCGTCCGATCGCCCGTTCGCGCTGGTTAGGGTGCGCGGCGCTCGGGAAGAGACAGCCCACCGGCGGCGCAGCCCGGAAGGAGCGGGATCATCGACAGCGGCCCCGAAGCGAGCCCCGGCGGCCCGGAGTCCGGGCGGCGCGCGGGCCCTCCCGGCGGGCCGCCTCCCGGGCGGCCGCTCTCCCGGCCGCTTCCGGAGCCGGTCCGGCTGAGCGTGGTGGAGGCCGCCGCCGAGCTGATCGGCGCGCTGCCGCCGGACGAGGTGCCGGTGCCGCTGCGCCGGTTCGCGCGGTTCGAGCGGCGCAAGCGGGCCAAGCTCGCGGGGCAGCACATCGCGGCGGTGCTGGAGAAGGACCCCGGCTTCCGGCGGCGGGTGGCCGAGCCGCTGCGCGAGGCGCAGCCCGACCTGGTCGAGGCGGTGGAGGGCGGGGACGTGCCGCCGGCCGCCGACCCCGTCCGGGTCGCGGTGCTGGCCTACCTGCTGCGCCCGGACGGCTGGGCGGAGCTGGTCGAGGCGGCCCGCGCGGAGCTGGAGCGCTCGGCGACGGCGTCGGAGGAGGAGGCCGCCGAGCGGCGGGTGGCGGCGCTGAAGGAGGAGCTGGCCGCCGCGCGGGCGGCGCGCGCCTCCGAGGTCGACAAGCTGCGCGCGGAGCTGCGCGACACCAAGGCGGAGGTCGCCGAGCTGCGCCGCAAGCTGCACGACGCGCGGACGCGGTACCGGGCCGCGCAGGAGCGCGCCGAGACGCTCGCGGCCGACACCGACCGGGAGCTGGCGGCGGCGCGGGAGGGCGCGGCGACGGCCGACAAGGAGCTGCGCCGGCTGCGGTCGCGGGCGGCGCAGGCGGAGGCCGCGGCGGAGGCGGCCAAGCGGGCGGCGCGCGAGGGCCGCAACGTCGACGACATGCGGCTGCGGCTGCTGCTGGACGCGCTGGTGGACGCGGCGCAGGGGGTGCGGCGGGAGCTGGCGCTGCCGTCCACGATCGCCCGTCCGGCGGACGCGGTGGGCGCGCTGGAGCCGGACCGGCTGGCGCACCGGGTGCTGCCCGGCCGGGCGCTGTCGGACAGCGACCCGCAGCTGCTGGACCGGCTGCTGACGCTGCCGCAGGTGCACCTGGTGGTCGACGGCTACAACGTGACGAAGACGGGCTACGGGGAGCTGCCGCTGTCGGACCAGCGGACCCGGCTGGTGTCGGGGCTCGGCGGGCTCGCGGCGCAGACCCGCGCCGAGGTGACGTGCGTGTTCGACGGCGCGGAGCTGGACGCGCCGGTGGCCATCTCGGCGCCGCGCGGGGTGCGGGTGCTGTTCAGCCGGCCGGGCCAGACGGCCGACGAGCTGATCGGCGAGCTGGTGCGGGCCGAGCCGGTGGGCCGGGCGGTGGTGGTGGTCTCCTCCGACCGCGAGGTGGCGGACGCGGCGCGCCGCGCGAACGCGCGGCCCTGCCCGTCGACGCTGCTGCTGCGCCGGCTCGGCAGGTCGTGAGGGCGGCCGGGAGGTCTCCCGGCCGGGTCGTCCGCGGGTGGGATTCTCCCCCCGCGAGCTCGCCGGTCATGCGCTGAGTGATCTTGCAATCACACAATGTGTACAAAACAGGTGGAAGTCAATCAGATAGTGACGAATTAGTTGTGACGGTTGTGGCCCCTCGCTAATGTCGTCCGCTGACGTAGTGGACGAGAGGGGCGAATCCGACCGTGGCCAATGATCTCATCGGGGAACCAGCGCACTCGCGCGACCGGAGAGCCGGCTCGACGGGGATAGGGGTCACCCGCCGCCTGGCGGTCACCGCCTGCCTGGCGGCCACCGCTTCCTTCGCGTTTCCGCAAGTGGTGGCCTACGCCAAGCCGAAGCCCACCCACGCGCAGGCGCAGAAGAAGCTCGACCAGCTCAACGAGGAGATGGACAAGAAGGTCGAGCAGTACAACCAGAACAACGAGAAGCTGAAGATCGCCAAGAAGAAGCTGGCGGCGGCCAAGAAGGCCTCCACGCTGGAGCAGGCCTCCTTCGACAAGCAGCGCTCGGCGATCGCCCAGATGGCCGCGGACGCCTACAAGAACGGCGACTCCACGGACGTGACCGGGTTCGTCGGCAGCGGCGATCCGCAGTCCGTCCTGGACCAGGCCGCGGTCTTCACCCAGCTCTCGCAGCAGCGCAGCTCGCAGCTCACCCAGTTCCTGGCGACCGCGCAGCGGCTGCGCCGCGAGCAGTCGCAGGCGCAGAGCGCCTACGACGACGTCAAGAGCAAGCACGACGAGATCGCCAAGCAGAAGCAGGACCTCGACAAGAAGGTCCGGGAGGCCAAGAAGCTGGTCCAGCAGACCGGCGGCGGCACCTCCTCCGGCGGTGCGAGCGGCGGGACGGGCGGCACCTACAACGGCCCGGCCAGCGGCTCGGCCCGGACGGCGCTCAACTTCGCCTACGCCCAGCTGGGCAAGCCGTACTCCTACGGCGCGACCGGCCCAGGCTCCTACGACTGCTCGGGCCTCACCATGAAGGCGTGGGCGGCGGCGGGCGTCAACATCACCCGCACCACCAACTCCCAGTGGGCGGCCGTCAAGCACGTGTCCCAGAGCAACCTCCAGCCCGGTGACCTGGTGTTCTTCAGCGGGCTCTCGCACGTCGGCATGTACGTCGGCGGCGGCAAGTTCATCCACGCCCCGCACACGGGCGACGTCGTGAAGATCAGCTCGCTGTCGGGCTACTACACGTCGAACTTCTACGGCGCGGGACGCCCCTGACGATCTTCTGAACGGGCGCCGGCGCGGGCCCGTTCGCTCCCCCGACGACAACGGACCAGGGCTGACCTGGTCCGTTGTTGATTTTGTGGGGGTTTGCCTTCTGTTGGGGCTTTGGTACCTTGTCACCACTCACGGCGCCCACCAGGCGCCATGGTCACGCGGCGCCCTCCAGACGCCGCGGCCCCGCGCGGCGCACTTCGGTGGCCGCGCACCGGGCGACGCGCCCCACGCGCCGTCCCCCAGGGCGGCACGACCCACGCGTCGCCCCGCGGCACCGGGAGAGCGTGCCGCACCGGTCTCCACCGAGACCCGGCCGGCCCGGCCCACCGTGCGCACGCCGGCAGCGTGCATGGCGCTGAGAGCGCGCCACGGCGGTCCACAGAGGGCTCCGGCCCGGGCGGTCCCCAGGACAAGGGGCCGCCGCCATCACAACATCAGCGCCGCTCTTTCGCACGCGGGACAAAGGGTCCCGCGCCCGGGCCCCATGACGCCCTCAGGATCGCAGCGGCAGCGCCGAGTCCGCGCAGACGGCGCGGAGCCGGGGACCCATATCCACCGGAAGTCCGGAGCATCGTCCGGACGGGCATTTCCGGTACCGGGGTGAATCGGCGAGCCTCTTCCCGCACGATCGGTGAGGGCCGCCGTAGGGCCACTTCCACGCCCGAACCCGTCAGCTAACCCGGTAGGCGTCTGGAAGAAGGAGTGAATTCTGTCCACCTACCCTCAGCAGAACGCCCCGCCGCGGCCGGATGACGGGCCCTTAAGGGCCTCCTAGCCGAACGGCGAAGTCTCTCCGGGCGCGGCGGGGCGTTCTGCTG
>NZ_JBGNUT010000013.1:82792-209282 GCF_041951385.1 Actinomadura sp. NTSP31
GGGCCCGGCCGCGCCCGACCCTCTCTTCTCCCTCTCCGCGGGCGCCGCAGTCGCGCCCCCTCCCGAGAGGACCCCCCAAACCGAACCGGCGTGCCCGCCCCCGGGCGCGCCACCGCCGAGTCCGCGCCGCCCCCCGAGGGCCGGCGCCGGAGCCGGGGACCCACCCATGTCCCGTCGGGGTGAATCGGCCTGCCCGCAGGCCGTAGGGCGGCTTCCACGCCCGAACCCGTCAGCTAACCCGGTAGGCGGAATGGAAGCCAAGGAGATCCCCCCGTGGCAGGCAAGCACCGCAAGGCAAGCCCCATCGCCCCCAGCCCCACCGCCCCCGCCATCGCCCTTCCCGCCGTCCCCGCGGGCCCGGCGCCGGGTCCGGAGTCGGGTCCGGCGTCCGGCCGGCACCGCAGGCCCGGACGCGCCGCCGTCGCCTGGCGCACCACCGGCGGCGTGATCGTCGGCGCCGCCGTCCTCGGCACCGTCGCGGCGACCGCGCAGGCGTCCGTCCTGCCGTTCGGCGGCCCGGCGCCCGCCAAGCAGGCCGCGGCGGCCGACGTGGCGGCCGCGCGGGCGCCGCAGAAGCAGGCCGCCAAGGACGAGAAGGCGGCCGGCGAGAAGACGGCCAAGGCCGCGCCCCGCCGCGAGGCGGAGAGCACACCCAAGGCCGCCGCCTCGAAGGAACGTTCCAAGAGGTCCCGTCCCACCGCCGAGGCCGCCATCAAGCTCGCCCGCACCCAGATCGGGGAGAGCCCCGACGGCGACGGCGACACCAAGTTCGGCGACTGGTACGAGAGCACCGAGCGCGCCAAGGAGACGGTCGCGCGCGACGGCGGCTCCGTGCAGGAGTACAGCGACGCCGAATGGTGCGACATGTTCATCTCCTGGGTCGGCGACAAGCTCGGCTTCACCGACCAGATCGGCAGCGACGCCTGGACCGTCGCGCACGCCCAGTGGTTCCAGGACAACGGCCGGTGGGGCGACGCCCCGAAGCCCGGCGCGATCGTCTTCTTCTCCTGGAGCGGCGGCGAGTCCAACGACGACATCCAGCACGTCGGGATGGTCATCAAGGACGAGGGCGACGGGACGATCCAGACCGTCGAGGGCAACACCGGGAACTCCGTGCAGGTCAAGGAGCGTTCGACCGACGACGTGGTCGGCTATGGATACCCCGACTACGCCAAGTGACGGACCGGCGGGAATGATCGCGGCGACACGGCTCCGATGACCCGGCCGCCCCGCAATGCTCAATAGGATCGCGCGCATGGAGGACGGCCCAGGACAGGACGGCTCCGCCGCGGACGCCGGGCGAGACGCCCCGGACGCCCGGCGGGGCGGTCCGCCGTCCGGGCCCGGCCCGGTGACGCGGCGCCGGGCGCTCGCGCTCGGCGCGGGCGGCGCCGCGCTGCTGGCCGCCGGCGGCGCCGGCGTCCTCGGCACACGGTCCGGCGGCGCCTCCCGGGCCGCCGCCGCCCGCACCCCCGGGCCCACCGTGCCGTTCGATCCGGACACGGCCCGGACCGTCCTCGCCAACCGGTCGCGCGCCGTCGCGGACGGCGACCGGACCGCGTTCCTCGCCACGGTCGCCTCGGCGCCCGCCGCGTTCCAGGACGCGCAGGCCCGGCTCTACGACAACCTCCGCAAGCTGCCGCTGGAAGGCTGGACCGAGCGCTTCTCCGGCACCGAGTCGGCCAACGCGGAAGGCGGCGCGGCGGTCGTCCGCGTCGAGACCCGCTACCGGCTGCGCGGCTTCGACCGCGGCGACGTCGCCCGCACCCGCCACCTCACCTTCGCGCCCCGCTCCGGCGCCTGGACGATCGTGGGCGACGGCTCGTCCCTCGGCCACCCCGACGACGCCGAGATCTGGGACGCCGGGCCGCTGAGCGTCGTGCGGGGCCGCGCCAGCCTCGTCGTCGGCGACGGCGGCGGGCTGGAGGGCATCGCGAAGCGCCTCGACGCGGCCGTCCCGGTCGTCACCGGGGTGGTCGGGAAGGGCTGGGCGCAGCGGGTCGTCGCGCTCGCCCCCGCCGACGAGCGGCTCGCCGCCGCGCTCGCCGGGCCGGACGAGAGCCTCGGCCAGATCGCCGCGCTCGCCACCGTCGCGCCGTCGGCGGGCGGCGGCCGCGGCGAGGACCGCGTCATCGTCTCCCCCGGCACCTTCGCCCGGCTGAACGAGCTCGGCCGCGACGTCGTCCTCACCCACGAGCTGACCCACGTCGCGACCGGCGGCGCCACCGACCGCACCACCCCGCTGTGGCTCATCGAGGGGTTCGCGGACTACGTCGGCTACAAGCACGCGAAGGTGAGCGTCCGGTCGGCCGCCAGCGAGCTGCGGCGCGAGGTGCGGGCGGGCCGGCCGCCGGCCGCGCTGCCGTCCGCCGCCGACTTCTCCGGCGCCTCCGACCACCTGTCCCAGGCCTACCAGGAGGCCTGGCTCGCCTGCCGGATGGTCGCCGCCCGGTACGGTGAGGCGACGCTCGTCCGGCTGTACCGGGCCGCCGGGCGCGCCTCCGAGGCCGCCGCGCTGCGCTCCGTGCTCGGCCTCACCGGGGATCGCTTCGCCGCGCTGTGGCGCGACTACCTGAAGAAGGAGCTGCGATGAGCGAGGGAGACGGCGGCGAGCCGTCGGTCGCGGAGCCCCCCGGTGAGACCGGCGCCGGCCCGGCCGCCGCGAGCGCCGCCGCGAGCGACGGCACGCGGGACGGCGCTGCCCCCGCCTCCGACGGCGGCGCGCGGATGCGGGGCCCGCGGCGGGCCGCCGCCGTCGCGGCCGCCGTGCTGTTCGCCGGCGTCGCGGCCGTGCTGGGCCTCACCACGCCGTGGAACCCGCTGCCGGGCCACGTCCCCGGCGGGCGCGTCCAGGCCGACCCGTCCCTGGACTTCTCCCCGCACGAGATCGCCCGCGCGAACGCCTTCGACGGCGCCGTCAACCCGCCCGCCTACTCGGGGCTGATCGTCGGCCTGGTGGTGGTCCTGGTCCTGGGCTTCACGCCGCTCGGCTCCCGCTTCATCGGCTGGACGACGGCGCGCGTCCGCCGCCGCCCCCTGCGCGTCGCCGTCGCGGCCGTCGCGCTGACCACGCTGCTGCGGGTGCTCGGCCTGCCGTTCGACATCTGGGGCGAATCGGTCCTGCGCGACTACGGGCTGTCCACCCAGAGCTGGCCCGCGTGGGCCGTCGACCAGCTGAAGTCGCTGGGCGTCACCTGGGTCATCTACACGCTCGCGCTGCTCCTGCTGTACGCGGTCGTCCGCCGCTTCCCGCGCTACTGGTGGACGGGCGCCGCCGCGGGCGGGTTCGTGCTCGTCGTCGCGGTGTCGTTCATCTACCCGGTCGTGGTCGAGCCGGTCTTCAACGACTTCCACTCGCTGCCCGCCGGGCAGCTGCGCACCGACCTGCTCACCATGGCGAAACGCGACGGCGTGCCGGTCAAGGACGTCCTGGTCGCCGACGCGTCGCGGCGGACCACCTCGCTGAACGCCTACGTGTCCGGGTTCGGCTCGACGCGGCGCATCGTCCTGTACGACACCCTGCTGAAGTCGCCGCGCCCGCAGGTCGAGTCGATCGTCGGGCACGAGCTCGGCCACGCCAAGCGCAACGACGTGCTGTGGGGCACCCTCGTCGGCGGGCTCGGCGTCGCCGGCGGCCTGTGCCTGCTCTACCTGCTGACGACGTCGCCGCGGCTGCTGCGCCGCGCCGGCGTCGCCCCGGACGTCCCCGCCGCCCGCGACGCCCGCGACGCCCGGAGCACGGGGCCCGCCGACCCCCGCACGATCGCGCTGGTCCTCGCCCTCGTCGCCGCCGGGACGCAGGTCGCCGCCCCCGTCCAGAACCTCGTCAGCCGCCGCATCGAGGCCCGCGCCGACGCGCACGCCCTCGACCTCACCCGCGACCCCGCCACGTTCACGGCGATGCAGCACGAACTGTCCGTCCGCAACATCAACGACCTGCACCCGAACCCGGTGGAGTACCTGCTCTGGATGACCCACCCCTCGGGCCCCGACCGCATCGCCATGGCCCGCGACTGGTCCAGGATGCACCACGCACCCGTCCCGCCCCCTCTCCAGCACTGAGAGAGGGCGGGCGGCCCGCTCAGTTGTGGGAGCCGGCGCGGGGCTTCCCGGCGGTGCGGTCGCCGGACTGGGCGGACAGGGTCGCGGCGTCCATGTGCGGCGCCGTCGAGACCGAGCGCTTCAGGGCGCTGCCCTTCACCCAGTCGCCCCAGCCCATCTGCCAGAAGCCCCAGCCGTTGTCCGGGGCCAGCGGCCGGCTGGTGCCGGTCACCGTCACGACGTCGCCGCGCTGCGCCAGGTTGTAGAACCACTTGGCGTTGGACGGGCTGACGTTGATGCAGCCGTGGCTCACGTTGTCGTGGCCCTGGTCCCCCACCGACCACGGCGCGCTGTGCACGTACTCGCCGCTGTCGGAGATCTTCACGGCCTTGGCGACGGTCAGGCTGTAGTAGCCGGCGCAGCCGGGGCCGCACCCTTCCCACTCGGAGGTCATGGTGACCGGGTCGTCCTTCTGCATGGTGAGATGGACGCCGTTCGTGGTGGTGTACTTCTCCTCCCCGCCGCGGCCCATGCTGGTCGGGATCGTCCTGGCCTTCCGGCCGTTGACCTTCACGACCATCTTGTGCGTGTCCTCGCCCGCGGTCGCGACGTGCGAGTCGCCGACGGTGAAGTCCACGGCGTAGTCCTTGCCGCCGTACACGCCCTTGCCGTTGTCCACGCCGCTGAGGTGCGCGACGAACGACGCCCTGGTGTGCGCCGGCCAGTACGCCTTCGTCCGGAACACGACCTCCTGGTCGCCGAACCAGTGCCAGGCGCCCTCGACGGGCTTGTCGGAGCGCACCTCCAAGGCCCGCTCGACCGCCGCCCTGTCCTTCACCGGCCGGTCGAAGCGCATGACGATCGGGATGCCGACGCCGACCGTCTCCTTGTTGAAGGGCGCGTCGACGTTCACCCCGAACCTCTTCTTCACGGTGGCCACGGTGAAGCCGCTGCGGACCGTGCGGGTCCTGCCGTCCTTGCCCACCGCGGTCGCGTCGACCGTGTAGGACTGGCCGGGGACGAGCGTCCACCGCGACTTCCACTGCGTCCGGTCGGCGTTCATGTCGCCGTCCACGGGCGAGCCCTTCGCCGTGGACACCGTCACGTTCGCGATCCTGCCGGTCGAGGCCCGCACGTCGATCGGGCTGTCGGGCGGCAGCGCCGCGCCGCCGTTCCCCGGCGAGACGGCGAGATGCACCGCGTCCCGCCCGACCACCGCCTGCTGCCCGGAGCATCCCGCGGCGCCCGCCACCATGCCCGCGCCCGCGAGCACGGCGGCGGTCCGCCTTCCCCGGTACCTCGGTCCTGAGTCACCCACCCGCATAGTGGACCCCCCGGTCGTTCAACTGGACGAGCGATTCGTCCGGCCAGCCCCATTTGCTGGGACGACGTCCAGTATGTGAAAGGGGCGGTACCCGCGAAATTGCGGATACCGCCCCTCTTGGGGTTCTTTTACTGATCAGTGGGCGAAATGACCCCGGTAGTACTCGAACACCAGTCCGATGGCGGACAGCAGCGTCGCGCAGGCGCCGAGGATCACCAGCCACCAGCCGAACACGACGCCGAGGGCGATCGCCGCGGCCGACAGGCCGAGGAACAGCGGCCACCAGCTGTGCGGGCTGAAGAAGCCCAGCTCGCCGGCCGCGTCGGCGATGTTGCCCTGCGGGTCGTCCTCGTACAGCGGGCCCGCGTTGGCCCGCTCGAGGCGCCGGACGGTGAAGTGGATGTAGAACCCGATCAGCCCCGCGAGGCCGATCGCGAGCGCGAGCGCCGTGGTGCCGGTCCAGTCACCCGACCAGAGCCAGTACACGATGTCGGTGGCGAGGAAGAAGACCGCGCAACCGTAGAACATGAACGCCTGGACGCGCATCGGTTACTCCTTCGCCCCGGCGAGTTCGCCCTTCGCGCCCACGTGCGGGTGGTGCAGGTCGAACGCCGGCCGCTCGGAACGGATCTTCGGGATCGAGTTGAAGTTGTGCCGCGGCGGCGGGCACGAGGTGGCCCACTCCAGCGACGAGCCGTAGCCCCACGGGTCGTCGACCTCGACGCGCTTGCCCTTCTTCCACGTGATGTAGACGTTGTAGAAGAACGGCAGCATCGACGCGCCCAGGATGAACGCGAAGATCGACGAGACCTGGTTCAGCCCCTCGAACTCCTTCGGGTAGTCGGCGTACCGGCGCGGCATGCCCTCGGCGCCCAGCCAGTGCTGGATGAGGAACGTGCCGTGGAAGCCGATGAACAGCAGCCAGAAGTGCACCTTGCCGAGCCGGTCGTTCAGCATCTTGCCGGTCCACTTCGGCCACCAGAAGTAGAAGCCCGCGAACATCGCGAACACCACGGTGCCGAACACGACGTAGTGGAAGTGCGCGACGACGAAGTAGGAGTCCGACAGCTGGAAGTCCATCGGCGGGGACGCGAGGATGACGCCGGTCAGGCCGCCGAACAGGAACGTCACCAGGAACCCCAGCGACCACAGCATCGGCGACTCGAACGTCAACTGTCCTCGCCAGATCGTCCCGACCCAGTTGAAGAACTTCACCCCCGTGGGCACGGCGATGAGGAACGTCATGAAGGAGAAGAACGGCAGCAGCACCTGGCCGGTGACGAACATGTGGTGCGCCCACACGGTGACCGACAGGCCCGCGATGCTGATGGTCGCGAAGACCAGGCCGATGTAGCCGAAGACGGGCTTGCGGGCGAACACCGGCAGGATCTCCGTCACGATGCCGAAGAAGGGCAACGCGATGATGTAGACCTCCGGATGCCCGAAGAACCAGAACAGGTGCTGCCATAGCAGCGCGCCGCCGTGCGAGGCGTCGAACACGTGCGCGCCGAGCTTGCGGTCGGCCTCCAGGGCCAGCAGCGCCGCGGCGAGGACCGGGAACGCCAGCAGGACCAGGATGGAGGTCAGCAGGACGTTCCAGGTGAAGATCGGCATCCGGAACATCGTCATGCCCGGGGCGCGCATGCACAGGATCGTGGTGATGAAGTTGACCGCGCCCATGATGGTGCCGAAGCCCGACATGGCCAGGCCCATCACCCACATGTCGCCGCCGACGCCCGGCGAGCGCACCGCGTCCGACAGCGGGGCGTAGGCGAACCAGCCGAAGCTGGCCGCGCCGCCCGGGGTCAGGAAGCCCGCGATGACGATGATGCTGCCGAACAGGAACAGCCAGTACGCCAGCATGTTCATCCGCGGGAACGCCACGTCCGGCGCCCCGATCTGCAGCGGCATGATGACGTTGGTGAAGCCCGCGAACAGCGGCGTCGCGAACATCAGCAGCATGATCGTGCCGTGCATGGTGAACATCTGGTTGTACTGCTCGTTGCTCACCACCTGCAGGCCCGGCTTGAACAGCTCCGCGCGGATGACCAGCGCGAGGATGCCGCCGAACAGGAACATCACGAACGAGGTGATGAGGTACAGGTAGCCGATCACCTTGTGGTCGGTGGACGACAGCCAGTTGGCGACGATGCGCCCCTTGCTCGTCCGCGCCGCGGTGAGCGGAGTGCTCGGTGCGTAGCTGGTCGTGGTCACTTGGCACCCCCTGAGGCCAGGGCGGCCTTGGAATCGGCGATGAACTTCTGGTACTGGGCCGGCGTGACGACCTTCAGCTGGAACAGCATCCGGCTGTGGTCGACGCCGCAGAGCTCGGCGCACCGGCCCTCGTAGGTGCCCAGTTTGGTCGCCGTGAACTCGAACTCGTTGTCGTAGCCCGGCATGACGTCCTTCTTGTACAGGAGCGCCGGGACCCAGAACGAGTGGATGACGTCGTTGGAGTGCAGCCGCACCCGCACGTGCTCACCGGCCGGGATCGTCATGACGGGCTTGGCACCCGAGGAGGCGTTCGGAGCGACCGGCTGGCCGACCACCGAGGCGACGGTCTGCTCCTTGCCGGTGGCGTCCTTCTGCTTGTAGTCGAACTGCCAGCTCCACTGGAACGCGGTGACGTCGACGACCACCGGCGGGTTCTTGGTGGTCTTCTCGACGTAGTTCTCGTCGCGCGCGGTGAAGTAGAACAGGACCGCGATGATGACGAACGGGACCGCCGTGTAGAGGATCTCGATCGGCATGTTGTAGCGGACCTGCGGCGGCAGGTCGTCGGAGCGCTTGCGGTGGAACAGCACCGCCCAGATGATCAGGCCCCAGACGACGGCCCCGACGGCGAACGCCGCGATCCAGGAACCCTGCCAGAGCTTGAGCATGCGCTCGGCCTGCGGGCCGATCGGCTCGGGCATCCCCAGACGGGATGCCTGGCCGCTGCACGCGGTTGCGGACAGCGCCAGCAGACCTAGCGCGCCGGCGCTTTTCAATGCACGGCGACTGCGCACAGGCGTACGCCGCTCCCTAGAGCGGGTCGGACTCACGGAATGCCTTCCCCACGGATGAAAGCCCGGTCGGCCGGGCGGTGAGATCAGTTGTTACACGTGTGGTGGACACACTAGCGCTAGGGTCGCGCGAACCCCCGATCGGGTGCCCGGTTAGTGTTCTGGCGTGGCTGACTCCAGCGCGCCGGACGGGTACTTCGACGCCGCCTCGACCGAGCCGCTCCATCCCGCGGCCCGGCGTGTCCTGCTGGAGTCGCTGGACGCGGGCTGGGCCGATCCCGCCCGGTTGTACGGGCGGGCCAGGAGCACCCGCATGCTGCTGGACCGGGCCCGCGCGCGCGTCGGCGGCGTCCTGGGCGCACGTCCGGACGAGGTCTCGTTCACCTCCTCGGGCACCCAGGCGGTGCACCTGGCGGTCCTCGGGGGGCTCCAGGCGCGCCGGCGGGCCGGGCGCCATCTGGTGGTGAGCGCGGTGGAGCACTCCAGCGTGCTGCACGCCGCCGAACTGCACGAGGCCGGCGGCGGCGAGGTCACCGTCGTCGGCGTCGACCGGGCCGGGCGCGTCGACCCCGCCGAGTTCGCGGCGGCGCTGCGCCCGGACACCGCGCTGGCGTGCCTGCAGTCGGCCAACCACGAGGTGGGGACGGTGCAGCCCGTCGCGGAGGCGGGCGAGGCGTGCCGCGCCGCGGGCGTGCCGCTGCTGGTCGACGCCGCGCAGTCGCTCGGCCGTGCGGACGTGCCGGACGGCTGGTCGTTCCTGGCGGGCAGCGCGCACAAGTGGGGCGGCCCCGCCGGCGTCGGCGTCCTCGCGGTCCGCAAGGGCACCCGGTGGCGTTCGCCGCTGCCCGCCGACGAGCGGGAGGCGCGCCGCGTCCCCGGTTTCGAGAACGTCCCGGCCGCCACGGCGGCCGCCGCCGCGCTGGAGGCCTGCCGCGCCGAGATGGCGGACGAGGGCCCGCGGCTCGCCGCGCTCGTCGACCTGATCCGCGCGCGGGTGCCGGAGACGGTGCCGGACGTCGAGGTGGTCGGCGACCCCGTCCGCCGCCTGCCGCACCTCGTCACGTTCTCCTGCCTGTACGTGGAGGGCGAGGCGCTGCTGACCGAACTCGACCGGGCGGGTTTCGCCGTTTCGTCCGGCAGCTCCTGCACGGCGGATACGCTGCGTCCAAGCCATGTGCTCGAGGCGATGGGAGTGATTACCCATGGGAACGTGCGGGTATCGCTGCCGCGTGGCGTCGCTTCCGCCGATGTCGACCGGTTCCTCGCCGTCCTGCCCGGTATCGTCGCCCGGTTGCGCCGGGCGACGATGAACGCCCTGGACCATTGACAGACTTCGACGGCCGGACGCCATCCGAGGCCGGATCACGCAGAGGGAGGCGGTCGCGCCCATGAGGTTCCGAGGCCGGGCCAGGAGCGGGGTCTCCCACGGGCCGCCGGCTCCGCCCCCCGCCGAACCCGCCGGTCCCCTCCCGGCGCTCGTCATCGACGCCCTCGGCCGCAAGTGCCCGATCCCGATCATCATGCTGGCGGACCGGATCCGCGAGGTCCCGGTCGGCGAGGTCATCGCGGTGCTGGCCGACGACGCCGCCGCGCGCACCGACGTCCCCGCCTGGTGCCGGATGAAGTCGCAGGACTTCGTCCGCGAGGAGACCCTTCCGCAGGGCGGCTGGGGCTTCCACATCCGCCGGACGTACTGAGGCACCGCGTACTGAGGCACGGCGTAACGAGGGCCGCACCCCGGCGGGGTGCGGCCCTCGTTACGCGGTGGCGCCTGCGGTTCCGGGCGGAGCCTACGGGTTGGGGCAGGCGAGGTGCGGCTCGACGTCCGCGGCGGCGTCGGCGCCGTACGCGGCGGCGAGCCGGTCGAGGAACGCCCGCCGCGACAGCGTGTACTCCTGCGGGCCGGCGGCCTCCAGGGCGTGCGCGGCGACGGTGCTGCCGACCTGCGCGGCGCGCTCCAGCGGCAGGCCCCACGCCGTCGCCGACAGGAAGCCCGAGCGGAACGCGTCGCCGACGCCGGTCGGGTCGACGACGTTCTCGACGGGGACGCAGGGCACGTGCAGGCCCTCCTCCCCCTGCCGGTCGATGACGACGCCCTTGGCGCCGAGGGTGGTGACGCGGATCCCGACCCGGGACAGCACCTCCTCGCCGGACCAGCCGGTCTTGTCCTCGAAGAGGGCCTTCTCGTACTCGTTGCTGAACAGGTACGCGGCGCCGTCGAGGAGGCGGCGCACGTCCGCGCCGTCCATCCGGGCGAGCTGCTGGGAGGGGTCGGCGGCGAACGCGATGCCGCGCGAGCGGCACTCGTCGGTGTGCCGGAGCATGGCCTCCGGGTCGTTCGCGCTGATCAGGACG
Organism: Actinomadura sp. NTSP31; assembly: GCF_041951385.1. Taxonomy (NCBI): domain Bacteria; kingdom Bacillati; phylum Actinomycetota; class Actinomycetes; order Streptosporangiales; family Thermomonosporaceae; genus Actinomadura; species Actinomadura sp. NTSP31. Next base: position 93,518 of record NZ_JBGNUT010000013.1, read on the forward strand.
AGGTCGAGCCCGCCGACGCGCTCGGCGACGGGGCCGAGCTCGATCGAGCGGGCCTCGCTCATCGCGCCGGTGTAGAAGGACGCGATCTGGTTCTGGTCCTGGTCGGTCGTGCACAGGAACCGGGCGGTGTGGTGCAGCTCGGACACGTGCACCGACGCGGTGTCGACGCCGTGCCGCTCCAGCCAGGAGCGGTAGTCGGCGAAGTCGTCGCCGACCGAGCCGACGAGGACGGACTCCTTGCCGAGGCTGCCCATCCCGAAGCAGATATTCGCGGCGACCCCGCCGCGGCGGATCTCCAGCTCGTCCACCAGGAAGGACAGCGAGACCCTTTCGAGCTGGTCGGGCAGGAGCTGGTCGGAGAACCGCCCGGGGAAGGTCATCAGATGGTCGGTCGCAATGGAGCCAGTCACGGCGATGCGCACGCGTCGCTCTCCTCGTCGTGGTCGTCCGGCTTGTCACCGGCTGTTTCAACCCGGAAAGACTACTTCCCATCGGAGCACACGGCGCGGCGGGTGCGCATCCCCGCCGAGGCAAAAGGGCACACGAAAGGGGGCGAACCGGAACTTCGTCCGATACGCCCCCTCGCACCGGCCGCGCGGGCCGGGACGTCCCGGCGCCCCGCGGCGGCGCGGACCCCTAGTTGAAGGAGTCGCCGCAGGCGCAGGAGCCCGACGCGTTCGGGTTGTCGATCGTGAAGCCCTGCTTCTCGATGGTGTCGACGAAGTCGATGGTGGCGCCCGTGAGGTACGGGGCGCTCATCCGGTCGACGCGGACGTTGAGCCCGCCGAAGTCCTGGATCTGGTCGCCGTCCATCTCCCGCTCGTCGAAGAAGAGCTGGTAGATCAGGCCGGAGCAGCCGCCCGGCTGCACGGCGACACGCAGCGCAAGGTCGTCGCGGCCCTCCTGCTCGAGCAGGCCCCTGGCCTTCTCGGCGGCGGCGTCGGTGAGGATGACGCCCTGCTGCGTGGTCTCCTGCGTGGTCTCGCCTGAAACCGTCATGTGTTCAGCTCCCGGGTCTCGCTGCGCCGCGGTGCGGCGGACTGTCGCTTGTCCTCGAGGTGGACTTACGCCTCTTCCCGTAGGACAACGTACCTCGCGACAAGGCCATTCCGCGTATCGCCGGTGTTTAACGCCCCCGAGGGGTGCGGTCTACGTCACACGTCGGCCGCGGCGATGATGTGCCATCATTAGTCGTCAGAGCGACGATAAGTCCCGTCGCAGGAGGGAGACTCCCGTGACCACCCCAGTGCGCGACCTTCCGCTGCTGCTCCTCGGCGAGGGCTCCGACCCGGCCAGCGAGCGCGGCGTGGACTGCCCGGGCGAGCTGCCGCCCGCGTCCGACCCCGCGCTGGTCGAGCGGGCCCGCGCCGCCAAGGCGGCCCTCGGCGACACCGTGTTCGTGCTCGGCCACCACTACCAGCGTGACGAGGTCATCCAGTTCGCCGACGTCACCGGCGACTCCTTCAAGCTCGCGCAGCAGGCCGCCGCGCGCCCCGAGGCGCCCTACATCGTGTTCTGCGGCGTCCACTTCATGGCCGAGTCCGCCGACATCCTCACCGCGCCGCACCAGAAGGTGATCCTCCCCGACCTCGGCGCCGGCTGCTCCATGGCCGACATGGCCACCTTCGACCAGGTCGAGGAATGCTGGGACGTCCTGGAGGACGCCGGCATCGCCGACGACGTCGTCCCCGTCACCTACATGAACTCCTCGGCCGACATCAAGGGATTCGTCGGACGGCACGGCGGCGTGGTGTGCACCTCGTCCAACGCCAAGCGCGCCCTGGACTGGGCGTACTCAAGGGGCAAGAAGGTCCTGTTCCTGCCCGACCAGCACCTCGGCCGCAACACCGCCGTCCTGGAGATGGGCTTCTCGCTGGACGACTGCGTCGTCTACAGCCCGCACCGCCGCGAGGGCGGCGTCACCCACGGGCAGCTCCAGGACGCCAAGATGATCCTGTGGCGCGGGCACTGCTCGGTGCACGGCCGGTTCAGCAAGGAGGCAGTGGACGACGTGCGCGCGCGCGTGCCCGGCGTCAATGTCCTCGTCCACCCCGAATGCCGGCACGAGGTCGTCACGGCCGCCGACCAGATCGGCTCCACCGAGTACATCATCAAGACGATCGAGGCGGCCGAGCCCGGCACGTCATGGGCGGTCGGCACCGAGCTGAACCTCGTCCGGCGGCTGGCGAACGCCCACCCCGACAAGAACGTCATGTTCCTCGACAAGACCGTCTGCTACTGCTCCACGATGAACCGCATCGACCTGCCGCACCTGGTCTGGACGCTGGAGTCGCTCGTCCGGGGCGAGGTCGAGAACGTCATCGCGGTCGACGAGGACACCGCCCGCAACGCCCGAGCCGCCCTCGACCAGATGCTCGCCCTTCCTTAACAACCCTGGCCCAGGGGGCTCGCCTGGCGGCTCGCCCCCTGACCAGGCTTGGGCGAGCGCGACCTCGCTTCGCGAGCTTCCCGGCGGGGCTCGCCTCCGGCGTCGCCCCGCCGGTCAGATAACGCGCTCGCGCGACGGCTGAGGCCCAGCCCGCAGGTCAGATTGCGGAGTTCTCGACCCAGTGGACGAGCAGGTCGTCGTTGCCGGAGAACTCCAAGGCGGAGTCGCCGAGCTTGCGGCGGCCCCACAGGAACAGGAAGACGTCGGAGGCGTCGCCGCGCACCGTCGCGTCGGCGCTTTCGGCGCTTTCGGCGGGGCCGTCGCGGCGGGTCCATTCGAAGCGGTCCGGGTGCAGGCGGAACAGCCAGCGGGCGCCGAGGTCGGCGGCCTCGAAGGCCAGCACCTCGCCGTCGCCGCGCAGGTTCTCCACCTTGGGCGCGAACGCGGCGGCCTTCTCCAGGTTCTCCAGCAGCTCGTCCACCCCCTCGGCGGCCGTCTCGGGCTCGACGGCGGGTTTGCGGCCGCAGGCGATCTCGAGGTCGGCGCGGTGCACGGCGGTCTCGAACAGCATCCGGCGCGACCAGAAGCGGACGTGCTGGTCGACGCCCCACGCCCACACCGGCCCGTCCGGGTCGGCGGCCCGCAGGATCTCCAGCAGCCGCTCCGCGCCCTCCCCGAACCACGGAAGGTGGTCGCCCGGCACCACCGGGAAGGAGACGCCGAGCTCGCGCAGGCTGAGCCGGCGCGGCGCGCCCACCCGGACGGTCCCGGCCGCCCACCGGTGCATGGCGCCGAGGTGGCGGACGAGTTCGGCGACGGACCAGCCGGGGCAGGACGGCACCGGCTCGTCGAGGTCGGCGTCCGCCGCGACGTCGGCGAACGCGGCGGCCTCCCGCTCCAGCGCGTCGCAGTGGCGGAGATGGTCCCAGGGCCGTCCGGTCATTACGCCTCCCGCATGAACCGACCGTGCACGGACGTTCGACACTGACATACCCCGCATCGGCCCACGTCTCGGGGCGACCCGGGACGGGCCGCCCCGGAAGGCGGGCTCAGAGCCCTGGGGCGCCCCATACCGGGAACCAGCGGCCGAGGTCCTCCTCGAACGGCAGGTCGGCGCCGACCGCGCCGCGCACCTGGAGCTCGAGGGCGTTGTCGCGCTTGTCGCCGGGCAGCGGCGCGAACGGGTAGAAGGTGCCGCGCTTGTACAGGTAGACGAGCGCGAGCTTCTGCCCGTCCGGGCCGCGGAAGCCGGCGAGCGAGCACAGCAGGTGCGGGCCGAACCCGCCCGACTCCAGCGTGGAGTTCACCGCGTGCAGGTCGGTGACCAGGTCGGGCAGCTCCTCCGGCGGATGCGTCGCCAGCAGCCACGTGTACCCGTAGGAGTCGTTGCTGATCTCGACCCTGGGGCCCTCGTCGGCGTCCAGCAGCTCCTGGACCTCGGCCTGCAGCCGCGCGAACGCGCCGCCCTCGGCCGCCCGGAAGCAGACCGAGCCGAGCCCGGTGGGCTTGAAGCCGCTGGCGGCCTCGAGCGTGATGGCCGCGGTCGACAGCCCGAACAGCTGGTCGAGGTCCGGCTTGACCGGCTTGGAACGGCCGAGCAGCGTGTCCAGGAATCCCACGGGTCAGACTCCCCTGCTGAGCTGGTCGGAGATCTTCGACAGCTGGGCGAGCCGCTTGTCCAGCGGCGGGTGCGTGGAGAACAGGCTGGCGACGCTGACGCCCTTGCCGAACGCCGGGGTGAAGAAGAAGGCGTTGAACGCCTGCGCCGAGCGCAGGTCGTTGGTCGGGATCCGGGCGATCTCGCCGCTCACCTTGGTGAGCGCGCTGGCCAGCGCGGACGGGCGGCCGGTCAGCAGCGCGGCGGCCCGGTCGGCCGACAGCTCCCGGTAGCGCGACAGCGCCCGGGTGAGCAGGAAGCTGACCGCGTAGGCGACGGCGCTGACCGCGACCACGGCGAGCAGGATCATCCCGGTGTTCTGGTCGTTGTCGCGGCGGTTGAAGCCGCCCCACAGGCCCCATTCCAGGCCGAAGCGGGTGATCAGGCCGGCGCAGATGCCGAGGAACGAGGCGATCGTCATGACCGCGACGTCCTTGTGGGCGACGTGCGCCATCTCGTGGGCGAGGACGCCCTCCAGCTCGACCGGGTCGAGCCGGCGCAGCAGCCCGGTGGTGACGCAGACCACGGCCTTCTTCTGGCTGCGGCCGGTCGCGAACGCGTTCGGCACGTCGGTGTCGGCGACGGCGACGCGCGGCTTCGGCGCGTCCGACATGGCGCAGATGCGGTCGATCACGCCGTGCAGCTCGGGTGCCTCCTCCGCGGAGACGACCCGGCCGTGCATGGCGAACATCGTCAGCTTGTCGGAGAAGAAGTACTGCGCGAACAGGAACGCCAGCGCGACGACGAGAGCGATCGCCCCGAACTTCGGCGAGATCACGAAGAACGCCGTCACGAAGACGACGTAGACCAGCCCCAGCAGGAACATGGTCACGAGCATGCGTGACGTCAGCCCCCGGTCGGAGGCGTAACGCGTTGAGGCCATCCGGGCAACCCCCAGTTTCTTTCCCCGATTCACTTGTGAGAACGCGCGGACCCCGGTTTTTGTGCCAGGCACCGCCGGGTCGCGCGCGAATCGTCCTGGAGGACGCCACCGCCGCCCCGTCCCGGGCGGCCGGGGTGCGGATCGCTCGCCGGGCGCACGCCCCTCGCCGGGGGCGCGGGGCCCGGCCGGCCCGGTGCCCGCTCGTCGCGCGGGCACCGGGTCAGTCGGGGATGAGCCCCTCGTCGCCGAGCATCGCGCGCACCTCGTCGATGGCCGCGTCCGCCGGCGGCAGGATCAGCTCCGACGGCGCGAGGCTGTCGGCCGGAAGCGGCTTGCCGACCTTGCGCACGTTCTCCAGCAAGGCGTGCAGGGCGGCGCGGAACGCCGCCTCGTCGCCGGTCTCGATGGCCGACTCCAGCTCGCCGTCCAGGGTGTTGAGCGCGGCCAGGTCGCCGTCGGCCACGTCCAGCTGCCCCTCGCCCATCAGGCGGACGATCACTGCGCACCCCCGGGCTGCTGCGGCCACGGGGCCTGCTGCGGGGTGTCCTGCTGCTGCTGGGGCTGCGCGGTGGGCGAGCCCTGGTTGAGCTGCTTGGGCGCCGGGCCCTGGCCGAGTTCGGCCTTCAGCTGCTCCAGCTCGAGGTCGACGCCGGGGCCGGAGCCCATCCGGTCGAGCTCGGCCTGGATGTCGTCGCGGGGGCCGGAGAAGTCCTCGAGCGCGCCGGAGGCGAGCAGCTCGTCGATGGCGCCGGCGCGCGCCTTCATGTTCTCGGTCTTCTCCTCGGCCCGCTGGATCGCCAGGCCGACGTCGCCCATCTCCTCGGAGATGCCGGAGAACGCCTCGTTGATCTTGGTCTGCGCCTCGGCGGCGGTGTACGTCGCCTTGATCGTCTCCTTGCGGGTGCGGAACGAGTCGACCTTGGCCTGCAGCCGCTGGGAGGCGAGCGTGAGCTTCTCCTCCTCGCCCTGCAGCTGCTGGTACTGCGCGCGCAGGTCGTTCAGCTGGGAGTCCAGCCCCGACCGGCGGGTCAGCGCCTCGCGGGCCAGGTCCTCCCGGCCCACCTGCAGCGCCTTCTTGCCCTGGTCGGTCAGCTTGTTCTGCTGCTGCTCGAGCTGGTTGATCTGCAGCTCGAGACGCTTGCGCGAGGTGGCGACGTCGGCGACCCCCCGACGGACCTTCTGCAGCATCTCCAGCTGGCGCTGGTAGGAGTAGTCGAGCGTCTCGCGAGGATCCTCAGCCCGGTCCAGGGCCTTGTTGGCCTTGGCCTTGAAGATCATCGACATTCTCTTCATCACGCTCATCGCGCGGCGCCGGTCCCTTCGTGCTGTCGCCTCAGTCGCATACTGGGCTCAATGACCACTGCTGGGGTTCTTATCACCCTACGCGTTAACGCGCGAGGCAGCCACGATGTTCGCAGCCGGTAGGCTGACCCCGTGTTCAAGCGTCGTACCCGGGAAGCCCCCGCGAATCCTCCTCAGGTAGTAATGGCGAAGCCGGGAGGCAAGGGGCGGCCTACGCCGAAGCGGAGCGAGGCCGAGAAGCGCCGCCGCCAGCCGATCACCGCGCCGTCGACCCGCAAGGAGGCCTACAAGAAGGTCCGGGAGCGGCAGTCGACCGAGCGCGAGCGGGCGCGCGCGGGCATGGCCCGGGGGGACGAGAAGTACCTCCTCAAGCGCGACAAGGGGCCCGTCCGGCGGCTGGCCCGCAACTACGTCGACTCGCGGCGCACCGTCGGCTCGTACCTGATGTACGCGATGTTCGCGATCGTGCTGCTGAGCCTGCTGCCGATCCCGGCGGCCAAGCTGCTGGTGCTGTTCGCGCCGCCGCTGCTGCTGGTCGTGGTGTTCGGCGAGGGGCTGCTGCTCAGCCGCGGCATCAAGAGGCTCGCCACCGAGCGGCACCCGGACGAGGACACCAAGGGCGTCGGCCTGTACGCGGCGATGCGCGCGATGCAGATCCGCCGGCTGCGGATGCCGGCGCCGCAGGTGAAGGTCGGGGAGAAGGAGAAGATCTGACCGGGCCCCCGCACCGGGGGTCCCGTCCGGACCCGCCCGCCCCCGTCCGAGGATGATCTCCGCGGGGCTAGGGTCGTGAGCATGGAGTTCCGATACCTGGGCCGGAGCGGTCTGAAGATCAGCGAGATCGCGTACGGCAACTGGCTCACCCACGGCTCCCAGGTCGAGGAGGACGCGGCGCGCGCGTGCGTGCGCGCGGCCCTCGACGAGGGGATCACCACCTTCGACACCGCGGACGTCTACGCCGGGACGCGCGCCGAGGAGGTCCTCGGCCGCGCGCTCAAGGGGCAGCGCCGCGAGGGGCTGGAGATCTTCACCAAGGTCTACTGGCCCACCGGGCCCGGCGTGAACGACCGCGGCCTGTCGCGCAAGCACATCATGGAGTCGATCAACGGGTCGCTCCGCCGGCTCGGCACCGACTACGTGGACCTGTACCAGGCCCACCGGTTCGACCGCGAGACGCCGCTGGAGGAGACCCTCCGCGCCTTCGACGACCTCGTCCGGCAGGGCAAGGTGCTGTACGTCGGCGTGTCGGAGTGGCGCGCCGAGGAGATCGAGCGCGCCCTGAAGATCGCCGACGAGATGGGGTTCGACCGGATCGTCTCCAGCCAGCCGCAGTACTCGATGCTGTGGCGGGTCATCGAGGAGGAGGTCGTCCCGCTGTGCGAGCGCGAGGGGGTCGGCCAGATCGTCTGGTCGCCGATCGCGCAGGGCGTGCTGACCGGCAAGTACAAGCCCGGACGGCCGCTGCCGGAGGGGTCGCGCGCGACCGACGACAAGGGCGGCGCCGACATGATCAAGCGCTACCTGAACGACGACCTGCTGACCCGGGTGCAGAACCTGAAGCCGGTCGCCGACGACCTCGGGCTGTCGATGGCGCAGCTGGCGATCGCGTGGACGCTGCAGAACCCGAACGTGTCGGCGGCCATCGTCGGCGCGTCCCGCCCGGAGCAGGTCGCCGACAACGTGAAGGCGGCCGGGGTGAAGCTGGACGCCGACGTGCTGAAGCGGATCGACGACGTCCTCGGCGACGCGGTGATCCGCGACGCGTCCAAGACCGTCAGCCCGCGCACCCGCCCGTGAGCTGAGGGCCGCCGGGACGGCGAGGGCCGCGGGACGCTGCGTCCCGCGGCCCTCGCCGTTCCCGTGCCGTCACTCCGGGTCGTGCAGGCTCATCCCGTAGACGACCGTCTCGCCGTCCATGAGGGTCACCTTGTCGACCTCGCCGGTGCGCAGGCCCCGCCAGTTCTCGCCCAGCCAGCTCTCCGCGTCCGACTGGGTGGAGAAGGTCTCCTCGGACGTGCCGATCGTCGTGCCGTCGGCCTTCTCCAAACGCCAGCTCCACGCCATCGCGCTCGACCTCCCTCGTCGCGGGTGAGACTAGCCGCTCCGGTCAGGAGGCGGCCTCGATGGCGCGCCGCAGCGCGTCCGGGCTCTGGACGTCGGAGTTGCCGAGGGCCCGGCCGTTGATCCGCACGGCGGGCGTGCCCTGGACACCGGACGAGATGTACGAGCGGCTCACCGTCGCGACCTCGCCGGCGAACTGCTGGCCCTTCACGCACTGCTCGAAGTCGCCGCCGGTGAGCCCGTACGGCGCGGCCCAGGCGATCAGGTCGGCGGTGCTGTAGCCCTGCTCGGTCTCGGACGGCTGGTGGGCGTAGAGGGCGTCCTGGTAGGACAGCCAGCGCGCGCCGTCCCCGACGCAGCGCAGCGCCGCCGCGGCGCGGGTGGAGTTGCCGTGCTGCGGTTCGGTGCCCGTGCCGAAGACGACCATCGGGTGGAAGACGACCTTCGCCTCCCCCGCCACCGCGATCTGCTTGAGCATCGGGTCGTTGGTCTTGTCGAACGTGCCGCAGGGCGGGCAGGAGAAGTCCTCGTAGATGTCGACCACCGGGGACGTGACGCCGGGCCGCTCCATGGTGAGGCTGCCGTCGGGGTTCGGGATCGCCTCCGCGCCGCCCGCGATCTGGCCGACCTGGAGCCGGGGCCCGGCCGCGCCGCCGCCTCCGCCTCCGCCCGCGCCGTCGTCATCGCCGTCCCCGCCGCTCTGGAGGGCCAGGACGACGACGCCGACGACGATCAGGACCAGCACCAGGCCGCCGCCGATGAGCGCGATCAGCAGACCCGGTCCCCTGCCCCGCGGCGGTGGCGGCGGACCGGGCTGCCAGGGCTGGGCGCCGAACTGCGGGCCGGGCGGTACCGGGCCCGGCCCGACGGGGGGCGGTGGTCCGGGCGGCACGGGGGGCGGGCCGTACGGAGGCTGAGGCCCCTGCTCCGGCCACGGCGCGTTCGGGGGGTTGCCCACCGGGTCTCCTTCTGCTGGCTGGTCCTGGTCCTGGTCCTCCAGGTGAGCGTATCCAGGAGGGACCGTAGAGTTTCGGACCGATATGGACATCGAACTCCGCGGTAGCGCCGCCCCGCAGGGCTGGCCCGAGGACGGCTGCCGCTGCGCCTCCTGCGGCCGGCTGCGCGCGCGCGGCGTGCGACACGAACCGGCCATGGTCCTCCTCGACGGCGTGCCACTGGACTCCTGCGCCGTCGCGGACGTCCCCGGCGGGCACGACATCGTCGCTCCGGGCGGAGGCCGGGTCCTGATGGCGTCCGGGCCGGGCGCTCGCCCGGAACCCGCCGCGAACGCGCGGTACGACGCCGTCCTCCTCGACATGGCGGGTTCGCCCGAACATCTCGGCTACCTGCGCCATATCGGCGCGGTGACGCCTGAGACGCGCGTCATGGCCGTTCACGTGGACCACCGGATGCCGTCCCCGGCCGAGTTGGACCGGCGCATGGCGTTCTGGCTGCGACCGCCGGACGGCCCGTTCCGCACGCTCCTGCTCGGCGGTTCCCGTTCCGGCAAGTCGGCCGAGGCCGAACTGCGCCTGGCGGGCTGCCCGGACGTCCTGTACGTGGCGACGGGCCCGGTCCGCGACGACGACCCGGAGTGGACGCGTCGGGTCGAGGCGCATCGGAGCCGCCGTCCCGCCTGGTGGAAGACGGCCGAGACGACCGATCTCGCCGGGGTGCTGGGTTCGGCGTCCGGGGCGGTCCTGGTGGACGGCATCGGCACCTGGCTCGCCGCGGCGATGGACGACGCGGGCGCCTGGGACGACCCGCCGCGCGTCCTGCCGGCCGTGGACGACCTGGTCGCGGCGTGGCGCGGCACCGCGGCGCGGGTGGTCGCGGTGTCGGACGAGGTCGGGTTCTCGCTGGTGCCCACGACGGCGTCGGGCCGCGCGTTCCGCGACATGATCGGCCTGGTCAACCAGCGGCTCGCCGCCGAGTCGGAGGAGGCGGCGCTGGTGGTGGCGGGCCGCGTGCTGGAGCTGCCGTGAGGGGCGCCGGCGCGGGGCCGCGGCTGGCGGTGACGCTGCTCACGATCGTGCCGCTGCGCACCGGCGACGTCGACCGCGCCACCGCCCGGGCGGCGATGCTCGCGGCCCCGCTCGTGGGCCTGATCACCGGTGGCGCCGCGGCGCTCGTCCTGCTGCTCGGCGACGCGCTGGACCTGTCCGGGCTGCTCGCCGCCGCCCTCGCGGTGGGGGCGGCGGCGGTGCTCACCCGGGCGCTGCACCTGGACGGCCTGGCCGACCTCGCGGACGGCCTGGGCAGCGGGCGCCCCGCCGCCGGCGCCCTCGCGATCATGAAGCGGTCCGACATCGGCCCGTTCGGGGTCGTCACGCTGCTGCTCGTGCTGCTGATCCAGGTCGCGGCGCTGGCGTCGGCGCCGCACGCCGCCGCGGCCGCGCTGATCGCCGCCGTGACGGGCCGGCTGGCGCTGCCGTGGGCGTGCCGCGGCGGCGTCCCGTCCGCCCGTCCGGGCGGGCTGGGCGCGCTGGTCGCCGGGACCGTCCCGGCGCGCGGCGCGCTCGCCGCGACCGCCGCGGTGCTCGCCGCCGCCGGGGCCGCCGGGGCGGCGTCCGGGGGCCTCGGCGGCGCCGTGCACGCGCTCGTTGCGGTGCTGGTCGGCCTCGCCGCGGCGCTGCTGATGCTCCGGCACGCCGTCCGGCGGCTGGGCGGCGTCACCGGTGACGTCCTCGGCGCGCTGGTGGAGATCGGCACGACCGCCGCCCTGCTTTCTCTCGCCGCGATCAGGGGGTGAGGGCGCGGCGGGCGTAGGCGCGGACGTCGGCGTCCGGGTCCGACCGTGCCGCGCTCAGCGCGTCGGCGGTCTCGGCGGTGCGCGGGTGCGCCGACAGCGCGATCACCGCGGCCTTGCGGACGTCGAGGTGCGAATCGTCCAGCGCCTTGATCAGCGGAACGGACGCGACCTCAGGATCGGCGGCGGCGAGACCGCGCGCAGCGCCCGCGCGGACCTGCCAGGCCGGGTCGTGCAGCGCGGCGGCCGCCTTGCCGTCCAGCGGGGGCGGGCAGCCGACGCCCGCCAGGGCCTCCAGCGCGGCGGCCCGCACGAGGTCGTCGGCGTCGCCGAGGAGGCCGCCGAGGACGCCGGCCGACGCGGGGTCGCCGATCGTGCCGAGGCCGTGCGCGACGGCGATCCGCACCTCCCGGGACGCGTCGCCGGCCGCCCGCGCGACCCCGTCCGCCGCGTCGTGCGCGACGAGCCCGCGGACGGCCTGCAGCCGGACGCGGTGGTCGGGATCGGCCAGCGCGCCGGCGAACAGCTCGGCGGTCCCGAGGCGCAGCGCGCGCAGGACGTCCAGGACCGCCGCCCGCACCTGCGCGTCCGGGACGCCGAGGGCGCCGGTCAGCGCGTCCCGCACCTCCGCCGTCGCCGGCAGGACCTCGACGAGTTCGCGCAGCGCCGTCGCCGCGGCGTGCCGGACCGAGCCGTGCCCGTCGGCGAGCGCGGTCGCGAGGGCGCCCGCGACGCCGTCCGGGACGACCTCGGTGAGCGTCGCGACGGCGGCGCGCCGCACCTTCGGGTCGGGGTCGGACAGGTAGGCGGCGACGGCGCCGACGTCCGGCTCGGTCTCGGCGAGCCGCTGCAGCTCCAGCAGCCGCGGGGACCGTCCGACCGCGGGCGCCGGACGGGTCCCCGCGGCCGGGCCGGCCGCGACCGCGACCGGTGCGGACGAGGTCGTGCCGAGCACCTGCGGCTCGGCCCCGTCCGGGACGGTGAACTCCTCGACGGGGACGAGGTACGGGGCGACCGGCCGCTTGACGAACTCCATCGCGCCGTCGTCGCGGCGCCGCAGGTTGAGGTGGAACATCCATTCGGCGTCGTCGCGTTCGGGCAGGTCGGCGCGGTCGTGGTAGAGGCCCCAGCGGCTCTCGGTGCGGGTGAGGGACGACCGGGCGGCCATCTCCGCGCAGTCGCGGATGAAGGTGACCTCGGCGCAGCGCATCAGCTCGTGCGGGGTCCGCGCGCCCATCGCGGCGATCTCGGTCTCCATCCGCGTGAACGTCTCGACGGCGATGTCGAGCCTGGTCCGGGTCTTGGGCGGCGCGACGTAGTCGTTGACGAACCGGCGCAGCTTGTACTCCACCTGCGGTTGCGGCGGGCCGTCCGGGTGGCGCAGCGGCCGGTAGATCAGCTCGTGCGCCGCGCGGACCTGGTCCTCCGGCAGCGCGCCCGGCGTGCCGAAATGGGCGGACGCGTGCGCGCCCGCGAGGTCGCCGAAGACGAACGCGCCGATCATGTAGTTGTGCGGCACGCACGCCAGGTCGCCCGCCGCGTACAGGCCGGGGACGGTCGTGCGGGCGTTCTCGTCCACCCAGACGCCGGACGCCGAGTGCCCGCCGCACAGCCCGATCTCGGAGATGTGCATCTCCACGTCGTGGGTGCGGTAGTCGTGGCCGCGGCCCGCGTGGAACGTGCCGCGGGTCGGCCGCTCGGTGGTGTGCAGGATGCCTTCGAGGGCGCTCAGCGTCTCGTCCGGCAGGTGGGTGAGCTTGAGGTAGATCGGGCCGCGCGCGGAGTCGATCTCCCGCTTGACCTCGGACATCATCTGCCCGGACCAGTAGTCGCAGTCGACGAACCGGGTGCCCTCGGCGTTGACCTGGTAGCCGCCGAACGGGTTGGCGACGTACGCGCACGCGGGCCCGTTGTAGTCCTTGATGAGCGGGTTGATCTGGAAGCACTCGATGCCGCTCAGCTCGGCGCCCGCGTGGTAGGCCATGGCGTAGCCGTCGCCCGCGTTGGTGGGGTTCTCGTACGTCCCGTACAGGTAGCCGGACGCGGGGAGTCCGAGCCGTCCGCACGCGCCGGTCGCCAGGATCACCGCGCCGGCCGACACCGTCACGAACTCGCCGCTGCGGGTGTCGAACCCGACCGCCCCCACCGCGCGCCCGCCCGACGTCAGGACGCGCACCGGCATGACGCGGTTCTCGATCGTCACCTTCTCCCGGATGGAGCGCTGCCGCAGCACCCGGTACAGCACCTTCTTGACGTCCTTGCCCTCGGGCATCGGCAGGACGTAGGAGCCCGACCGGTGGACGCGGCGCACGGCGTACTCGCCGTGCTCGTCCTTCTCGAACTTCACGCCGTACTTCTCGAGCCGCTTCACCATCGCGAACCCGCGCGTCGCGGTCTGGTGCACGGTCCGCTGGTCCACGATGCCGTCGTTGGCGCGGGTGATCTCGGCGACGTAGTCCTCCGGCGTGGCCTTGCCCGGGATGACCGCGTTGTTGACGCCGTCCATGCCCATGGCGAGGGCCCCGGAGTGCCGGACGTGCGCCTTCTCCAGCAGCAGCACGGACGCGCCGTGCTCGGCGGCCGTGATCGCGGCCATCGTGCCGGCGGTGCCGCCGCCGATCACCAGCACGTCGGCGCTCAGCTCGCGCCGCTCGGTCACGGCGGGGATCTCCATCACACGGTCTCCTTGGTCTCGATCTCCCGCACGTCCTCCCGCACGTCCTCCCGCACGTCCTCCCGCACGTCCTCCCGCGCGCCCAGCGCCGCGAGGACCTCCTCGCGGGACGGGGACGCGGGGAACCGCGCGGTGGCGCCGCCCGCGCCGAGGACGACGACGCGGTGGCCGATCAGCAGCGCCTCGTCCACGTCGTGGGTGACGAACACGACGGTCGCGGGCGCGTCGGCGATGACGTCGAGCAGCAGGCGCTGCATGCTCGCGCGGGTCTGGGCGTCCAGGGCGCCGAACGGCTCGTCCATGAGGATCGCGCGGGGCCCGGCGGCGAGGGTCCGGGCGAGCTGGACGCGCTGGCGCATCCCGCCGGACAGCTCGCGGGGCAGCCGGCCGGCCGCGTCGCCGAGGCCCACCCGGTCCAGCCAGCGGTCCGCCGCCGCGCGCCGCTCCGCCCGCTTTACGCCGCGCAGCGCCAGTGCCAGCTCGACGTTGCGGCGCGCGGTCCGCCACGGCAGCAGCGCGTCGTCCTGGAACATCAGCGCGCGGTCGGCGGACGGCCCGGTGACGGGCGCGCCGCCCGCCAGGATCCGCCCGGACGTGGCCGGCAGCAGCCCCGCGAACGCGCGCAGCAGCGTCGACTTGCCGCAGCCGGACGGCCCGAGCACGGCGAGGATCTCGCCCGGCCCGGCGGTCAGGTCGAGCCCGGTGACGACGGCCCGGCCGCCGTAGCCGAGCGTCACGTCCTCGGCGCGCAGTTCGAGTCCGCTCATGACGAACGCTCCTCCCTGGGCAGCCAGCGGGTCAGCCGTCGGCCGGTCAGCTCCACGGCGGCGGAGGTGAGGTAGCCGAGCAGCCCGATGGTGGCCATCCCGACGAGCACGCCGGGGTAGTCGACGATCGTGTACGCCTGCCAGGTCCGGTAGCCGACGCCGAAGTCGCCGGAGATCATCTCGGCGGAGATCACGCAGATCCACGCGACGCCCATCCCGATGGACAGGCCGCCGAACACGCCGGGCAGGATCCCCGGCAGGACGACCCCGAGCAGCACCCGGGTCCGGCTCCCGCCCAGGGTCCGGACGGCGTCCTCCCAGACGACCGGGAGCGCCTTGACCGCGTGCCGGGTGCCGACGAGGACGGGGAAGAACGCGGCGGCGAAGGTGATGAACACGATGCCCTGCTCGTTCGCGGGGAACAGCAGGATCGCGACCGGCACCAGCGCGATCGCCGGGATGGGACGGGCGACCTCGAACAGCGGCTGCAGGACGTCGCCCGCCCACCGCGACCGGGCGGTGGCGATGCCCGCGGCGACGCCGAGGACGGCGGCGAGCGCGAACCCGGTGAGGATGCGCACGAGGCTCTGCGCGACGTCCTGCCAGTACTGGGCGTGCTCGACCTGCCGGCCGAACTCGTGCAGCACGTCCACCGGGCCGGGGAACCGGTCGAAGCGCACCCACAGCCGCACGTTCGCGGCGGTCAGCAGCTGCCACACCGCGACCGCGGCCAGGAGGGACGCGATGCGGACGGGCCAGCGGAGGTGGCGGCTCACGCGTTCTTCACCGCCTCGTCATAGGTGACGACCTTGGCGCCGGAGTGGGCGGAGACGTACTTCTGCGCCCCCTCGTCCGTCGCGAACGGCTTGAACCGCTGCTCCGCCTTCGCCGACGGGTCCTCGACCCAGACGTCCTTGTCGGCGAACCAGCGGGTTCCGGTGGTGGCGTCGGGGATGTAGACGGCTCTGAGCTTCTTCCCCTGCCCCTGTAGCGCGCGCACGTTCTTCAGCAGGCAGACGGGGTCGGCCACGGGCCGCGTCTTGCCCTCGCCCTGAACCCACACCTCGCCCGCCGTCGCCGGGTCGTCCACCTTGGTCTTGCACACCTCGTCGGTTCCGGTGATGGCGGCGGGGTTGGCGGTGGACGCGGCGTCGTGGTCGTAGGACGCGCCGTACGCCTTCCTGATGTAGGAGTCGTTGATGAAGGGCCCGACGTCCAGCGGCGTCTGGATGACCCCGATCGACTTCAGGAACGGGACGTCGTGCACGAACGCGTCCTTCAGCCCCTGCTTGATGGTGGCGTCGAACGTGGCGACGCCGCCCGCGCCGTTGTAGAGGTACACGGTCTCGGGGGGCAGCCCGGTGGTGGACGCCACCGACTCGGCGGCCTCCAGCGGGTGCGCGTGCAGGTAGTTCGTCGCGTCGATCTGCGCGCGCAGGAACGCGTCGAGCACCTTGCCGTTCTTGCCGGCGAACTCGTTGCGCACCACCACGCCGTGGAACGTCGGCACGTTCAACTGCCCGCCGTCGTACAGCAGGCGGGCCTGCCCCTTGTTCACCAGCAGGCCGGGCCAGGCGACGAACTGCGCGAACGCCGCGGCGCTGCCCGCCTGCAACGCCGACGCGCCCACCGTGGGCTGCTGGTTCTCGACCTTGACGTCCTTCGCCGGGTCCAGCCCGTACTTGCGGGCCGCCTGGACGAACGTGCCGTGCCCGGCGGAGCCGACGCTCGTCGAGACCGTCTCGCCCTTGAGGTCGCGCAGCGTCCTGGCCTTGGAGCCCGGGGCGACGACCACGCCGTTCAGCGAGCCGCGCATGTTGTAGCCGGTCACCGCCACCCACGAGGTCTTCGCGTCGCCGCCCTGCGCCTGCGCCCGCGAGCCGTTGATCAGCAGCGGGTAGTCGCCCATCGAGCCGATGTCGATCTTCCCGGCGAGCATCTGCGCGGTGATGGGCGCGCCGGTGTCGTAGTCGCGCCACACGACCGAGTACTTCTCGCCGTCCTGCTTCCCGAGGGCCTTGAGGCGCTTCTCGAAGTAGCCGAGCGAGCGCAGCAGCGTCCCGGCGGTGACGGTGTTGATGGTCTTGGACTGGTATCCCACGACGATCTGCCCGGAGCCGCCGCCGGCGGCGGCGTTCCCCGCGACCGTGCAGCCGGCCAGCAGCGGCAGGAGGGCGGCGCCGGCGGTCAGCGTCCTGTTCTTCGCGTTCATCGGTCGGTGAGTCCTTCAGCGCAGCAGGTAGGGCATGTTGACGGTCACGGCCCCGGTGGGGCAGCGGTCGGCGCACGGCCCGCAGTACCAGCACTCGTCCACGTGCATGTACGCCTTGCCGGTCTCCGGGTGGACGGCCAGCGCGTCCAGCGGGCAGACGTCGATGCACAGGGTGCAGCCGTCGATGCAGAGCGCCTCGTCCACCGTCACGGGGACGTCGGCGCGGTTCTCCACGAGGGACATGGGTTCTCCAGTGGTGGGGCGGGCACGCGGGACGCGCGGCGCGGAGGCCGAGCGCGGGTTCCGACAAAACCTACTAAATCAATAGGAATAGGGGAATAGAGGGCGCATTACGCCACCCGAAAAGCCGTATGCATTCGGCTGACCTGCGTGAACGCGCCACATCGCCGGCCTTCCGCCACCTACCGCGCCACCATTGCCGCGCACGCGCCCGGCCCCGCGGTCACGCCGGGCACCGGGGGCCCGTTCCGGCGATCCCGCCGCGATCCCGGCAGGCAGCGGCAGGTTCCGGGCCCGGCAATGCTTGATCCAAAAGGGCGAAACCGGTCACCGGGAGGACTAACATCGGACTACGTGACGAGCATCGGACTTGACAGCGCAGACCTGGCCGGCCTCGACGTCGACGCCATCGTGATCGGAGTCGTCCCGGCGGACGGCGCCCCCGCCCCCGCCGCCGGCGCCGAGGACCTCGACCGCGCCCTGGACGGGAGGCTCGCCGCGGCGCTCGGCGCGCTCGGCGCCACCGGCAAGCCCGGCGAGATCACCAAGCTGCCCACGCTGGGCGCCGTCACCGCCCCGGTGATCGTCGCGGCCGGGCTGGGCGAGGACCCCTCCGCCGAGGACCTGCGCCGCGCCGCCGGCGCCGCCGTCCGCGCGCTCGCCGGATCCGCGAAGGCGGCCGTCGCGCTGCCCGCCGGGGACGCCGCCGGGGCCGAGGCCGTCGCGCTGGGCGCGCTGCTCGGCGCCTACTCCTTCGACTCCTACCGGACCGGCGACGGGCACAAGAGCCCCGTCGGCGAGATCCGGCTGGTCGCCCCCGCCGCCACCGACGCCGCCGTCGAGCGCGCCCGGGTGCTGGCGGCCGCGGTGAACCTGGTCCGCGACCTGGTCAACACCCCGCCGTCCGACCTCACCCCCGAGGACCTCGCCAACGAGGCCGAGCGGGTCGCCCGCGACAGCGGCCTCGGCATCGAGGTGCTCGACGAGAAGGCGCTGGTGGACGGCGGCTACGGCGGCATCACCGGGGTCGGCCAGGGGTCGGTGAACCCGCCCCGGCTCGTCCGGCTGTCCTACCGCCACCCCGAGGCGGCCAAGACGCTCGCGCTCGTCGGCAAGGGCATCACCTTCGACTCCGGCGGCCTGTCGCTGAAGCCGGCCGCCTCCATGGACTGGATGAAGTCCGACATGGGCGGCGCCGGCGCGGTGCTCGGCGCGATGGCCGCCATCGCCGAACTGGCCCCCCGGGTCAACGTCGTCGGCTACCTGGCCATCGCCGAGAACATGCCGAGCGGCAGCGCCCAGCGCCCGTCCGACGTGCTGCGCATCTACGGCGGCAAGACCGTCGAGGTCCTCAACACCGACGCCGAGGGCCGCCTCGTGCTGGCCGACGCGCTGGTCCGCTCCGGCGAGGACTCCCCCGACCTGGTCGTGGACGTGGCCACGCTGACCGGCGCGCAGCTGGTCGCGCTCGGCAGCCGGACCGCCGGGGTCATGGCCAACGACGACGGCGTCCGTGAGAAGGTGGTGGCGGCGGCCGAGCGCGCCGGGGAGGCCTCCTGGGGCATGCCGCTGCCGGCCGAGCTGCGCAAGGGGCTCGACTCGTCGGTGGCCGACATCGCCAACATCAGCGGCGACCGCTGGGGCGGCATGCTGGTCGCCGGGGTGTTCCTGCAGGAGTTCGTGCCGGACGGCGTGAAGTGGGCGCACCTCGACATCGCCGGCCCCTCGTTCCAGCAGGGCGAGGCCTACGGGTACACCCCGAAGGGCGGCACCGGCGCCGCGACCCGCACGCTGGTCCAGATCGCCGAGGACCTCGCGGCCGGGCTCCTCTAGGTCCGCCGGGATTTCGCGGGGGCCGCCCGGCACCGGCCCGGGCGGGACACAATAGATTTCTCGTGGCGGTGGGGGCCCGTTACGGGTTCGTCCCGCCCGAGGCGCCGCGGACCGCGCGGTGCCGTCTCCGGGGAAAGGGAGCGTCCAGTGGCGAACAGCGGCCCCTACGACATCGTGGTCCTGGGTGCCGGCAGCGGCGGCTACGCGTGCGCGCTGCGCGCCGCCGAACTCGGCAGGTCGGTCGCGCTCGTCGAGCGCGACGAGTCGCTCGGCGGGACGTGCCTCAACCGGGGCTGCATCCCCACCAAGGCGCTGCTGCACGCGGCCGAGGTGGCGGACCAGACCCGCGAGGCCGCGAAGTTCGGCGTCAAGGCCGTGTACGAGGGGATCGACGTCGCGGGCGTCAACGCCTACAAGGACCGGGTCGTCTCCACGACCGTGAAGGGCCTCACCGGCCTGATCACGTCGCGCGGGATCGAGGTCGTCCGGGGCGAGGGCCGGCTCGCCGGCCCGACCACCGTCGAGGTCCGCACCCCCGACGGCCGGACGCGCGCGCTCGAGGGCCAGCACATCGTGCTCGGCACCGGGTCGGCGCCGAAGTCGCTGCCCGGGCTGGAGATCGACGGCGAGCGCGTCATCTCCAGCGACCACGCGCTGCGGCTGGAGCACGTCCCCGGCTCGGTGGTCATCCTCGGCGGCGGCGTCATCGGCGTGGAGTTCGCCAGCGTCTGGCGCTCGTTCGGCGCCGAGGTCACCATCGTCGAGGCCCTCCCCCACCTGCTCCCGCTGGAGGAGGAGTCCAGCTCCAAGCGGCTGGAGCGCGCGTTCCGCAAGCGCGGCATCAAGTTCGAGCTCGGCACCCGGTTCGAGAGCGCCAAGACGACGCAGGGCGGCATCTCCGTCACGCTGGAGGGCGGCAAGGTCGTCGACGCCGAGCTGCTGCTGGTGGCGGTGGGCCGCGGGCCCGTCTCCGACGGCATCGGCCTGGCCGAGGCCGGCGTCGAGACCGAGCGCGGCTACGTCAAGGTCGACGAGTACTGCCGCACCAGCGTCCCCACGATCTCGGCCGTCGGCGACCTCGTCGCCACGCCGCAGCTGGCCCACGTCGGCTTCGCCGAGGGCATCCTCGTCGCCGAGCGGCTCGGCGGGCTCGCCCCCGCGCCGATCGACTACGACGGCGTGCCCCGCATCACCTACTCCGATCCCGAGGTCGCCTCGGTGGGCATCACCTCCGCGGTGGCCCGCGAGCGCGGGTACGAGATCAACGAGGTCACCTACGACCTGGCCGGCAACCCCAAGAGCAAGATCCTTGGGACGCAGGGCGAGGTCAAGGTGATCGCGGCCGTGGACGGTCCCGTCCTCGGCCTGCACATGGTCGGCGCGCGGGTCGGCGAGCTGATCGCCGAGGGCCAGCTCATCTACAACTGGGAGGCCCTCCCGAGCGAGGTCGCCCAGCTGATCCACCCCCACCCGACCCAGTCCGAGGCCGTCGGCGAGGCGCATCTCGCGCTCGCCGGCAAGCCATTGCACGTGCACGGCTGAACGTCCGCGCACAGTAATTTTCTCGAAGGAGTCGCTGAGAGCCATGCCGGTCTCCGTCACTATGCCCCAGCTCGGCGAGAGCGTCACCGAGGGCACCGTCACCCGCTGGCTGAAGAAGGAGGGTGAGCGCGTCGAGACCGACGAGCCGCTTCTCGAAGTGTCGACCGACAAGGTCGACACCGAGATCCCTTCGCCCGCCTCGGGCATCCTGACCAGCATCACCGTCGCCGAGGACGAGACCGTCGAGGTCGGTGCCGAGCTGGCCGTCATCGGCGACGAGGGCGACGCCCCGTCCGGCGGCGGCGCGCAGGAGGCCCCCGCGCAGGAGGCCCCCGCCGAGCAGCCCGCGCAGGAGCCCGCCCCGGCGCCGCAGCCGGAGGCCCAGCAGCCGCAGGCGCAGCAGGCTCCGCCGCCCGCCGCGTGGCCGCCGCCCGCGCAGCAGCAGCCCGCCGCCCCGCCGGCGCCCGCGCCGGCCCCGCAGCAGCCCGCCGCGCCCGCCCCGGCCCCGGCGCCGGCGTCCCAGCAGCCCGCCGCCCAGCAGCAGGGGCAGGAGACCGCGCCCGCGGGCGAGGGCCCCTACGTCACGCCGCTGGTGCGCAAGCTCGCCGCCGAGCACGACGTGGACCTGTCCGCGGTGAAGGGCACCGGCGTCGGCGGCCGCATCCGCAAGCAGGACGTCCTGGAGGCGGCGCGCGCCGCGCAGGCCGCCCGGCAGCAGGCGCAGCAGGCCCCGCCCGCGGCGCCGGCCGCTCCGGCCGCCGCTCCGGCCCGTCCGGCCGGACGGCACGCGGCCCCGGTGCCCGAGGGCGCCCCGGCCGAGCAGCTCGCGCTGCGCGGCCGCACCGAGAAGATGTCCCGGATCCGGCAGACGATCGCCCGCCGCATGGTGGAGTCGCTGCAGGTGTCGGCGCAGCTGACCACCGTCGTCGAGGTGGACGTCACCAAGATCGCGCGGCTGCGGGAGCAGGCGAAGGCCGACTTCCAGGCCCGCGAGGGCGTCAAGCTGTCGTTCCTGCCGTTCTTCGCGCTCGCCACCGTCGAGGCGCTGAAGGCGCACCCGAAGGTCAACGCCGTCATCGACAGCGAGACCAACGAGGTCACCTACCACGACGTGGAGAACCTCGGCATGGCGGTGGACGTGCCCGAGCGGGGCCTGATGGTCCCGGTCGTGCACAACGCCGGCCAGCTGAACCTCGGCGGCCTCGCGCAGCGGATCGCCGACCTGGCCGAGCGGACCCGCACCAACAAGGTCAGCCCGGACGAGCTGGCCGGCGGCACGTTCACCCTCACCAACACCGGCAGCCGCGGCGCGCTGTTCGACACCCCGATCCTCAACCAGCCGCAGGTCGGCATGCTCGGCACCGGCGCCGTCGTCAAGCGCCCCGCCGTCATCGACGACCCCGACCTCGGCGAGGTCATCGCGGTGCGGTCGATGGTCTACCTGGCGCTCACCTACGACCACCGGCTGATCGACGGCGCGGACGCCGCCCGCTTCCTCGGCACCATCAAGCACCGCCTGGAGGAGGGCAACTTCGAGGCCGACCTCGGCCTCTGACCGCCCCGCTCCACCCGGGACCCCGCCGCCCCACCCGGGCGGCGGGGTCCCGCGCGTCTCCGGGGAACCCCGTGAACAGGGCGGGGGAAACACGGGACCGGGGTGAGAATCTCAGCGTTCGCCGGCGCCGTCACCGTAGGGTGGGGACATGAGGGTGACCGTGACGGGCGCGTCGGGCCTGATCGGAACGGCGCTGGTGCGGGCGCTGCGGGAGGACGGGCATGACGTCGTGCGGCTGGTGCGCCGCGAGCCGTCGGCGCCCGACGAGGCGCGCTGGTCCCCGGCGGACGGCTGCGTGGAGGCGGCGGCGCTGGAGGGCGCCGACGCCGTCGTGCACCTGGCAGGTGCCGGTGTCGGCGACCGGCCGTGGACGAAGGCGTACAAGCGCCGGATCAGGGACAGCCGGCTCGACGGCACCCGGACGCTCGCGGAGGCGATCGCGGCGGCGGACCACCGCCCGCCGGTGCTGGTGTGCGGGTCGGCGATCGGCTTCTACGGCGACACCGGCGACCGCGAGGCCGACGAGAAGTCCCCGGCCGGCGCCGGCTTCCTCGCCGCGCTCGTGCGGGACTGGGAGGCCGCGGCGGCGCCGGCCCGCGACGCCGGGGTCCGGGTCGTGCACCCGCGCACCGGCGTGGTGCTGGCACGCGGCGGCGGGATGCTCGGGCGGACGCTGCCGCTGTTCCGCGCCGGCCTCGGCGGCCGGCTGGGCGACGGAACGCAGTGGACGAGCTGGATCTCGCTCGCCGACGAGGTGGCCGCCCTGCGGTTCCTGATCGGGCACGAGCTGTCGGGGCCGGTGAACCTGACGGCGCCGAACCCGGTGACCAACGGCGAGTACACGGCGGCGCTGGGCCGGGCGCTGCACCGCACGGCGCGGCTGGCGGTCCCGAAGGCGGTGCTGCGGGCCGCGCTGCGCGGCTTCGCCGACGAGGGCCCGCTGGTCAGCCAGCGGGTGCTGCCGCGCCGGCTGGAGCAGGCCGGGTTCCGGTTCCGGCACCCCGACGTGGACTCCGCGCTCGCCGCCGTCCTGTAGGGCCCGTTTCCGGCGCCCCGCACCGGGCCGGGCACGGCGATACCAAGATTCGCTAAAGTCGCGGCCGATCGCGTCCGGCGGCCATACGGTGACATCGAAGGGCATGCCGACGAGGAGGGCGAATGAGCACCGACGGACAGCCGCACATCCTCGCCATCGGCGGGGGAACGTTCGTCCCGGACGGCCGGGAGGGCATCGCGCCGAGCCCGCTGATGCGCTACGCGCTGGACCTGACCGGGCAGGACCGCCCGCGGATGTGCTTCCTGACGACGGCGGTGGGCGACGGCGCCGAGTACATCGCGCGCTTCTACGCCGGGTTCTCCCAGCTGGACGCCGAGATCAGCCACCTGTCGCTGTTCCCGATGCCGAACGTCGCCGACATGCGCGCGCACCTGCTCACCCAGGACCTGGTCTACGTGTCCGGCGGCAGCGTCGCCAACCTGCTGGCGCTGTGGCGGCTGCACGGCCTGGACGACATCATGCGGGAGGCGTGGCAGGAGGGCGTGGTCCTGTCGGGGCAGAGCGCGGGCGCGCTGTGCTGGCACGCCGGCGGCAACACCGACTCCTTCGGCCCGCAGCTGCGGCCGCTGACCGACGGTCTCGGGTTCCTGCCGTACTCGTGCGGGGTGCACTACGACAGCGACCCGCAGCGCCGCCCGCTGCTCCAGCAGCTCGTCGGCGAGGGCACGCTGCCCGGCGGGTACGCGGCGGACGAGTCGGTCGGCCTGCACTACGTCGGCACCGAGTTCGTCCAGGCCGTGTCCTACCGGCAGGACGCGGGCGCCTACCGGGTCGAGCCGGACGGGCCGGGCACCGCGAAGGAGACGCGGATCGAGCCCCGGCTGCTCGCCTCGCTCTGACGGGATCCCTCCGGTGAGCCGGTCGCCGGGCGACGTAGGCTGGCGGACGTGAGTGATCTGGACGTGCGGGGGGCCGCTTCCGAGACGCCCCCCGGAGAGGCGCCGGCGACCGGCCGGCTGGTGATCGTCCACGCGGGCTTCGGGACCGCGGCCGTCCCCTACCTCGACGGCTGGGACCTGCAGAAGCGCACGCACGCGCTGCGCGCCGACGAGGTGATCCCCGACACCGTCCTGCTGATGGAGCATCGGCCGGTGTACACCGCGGGCAAGCGGACCGGGGCCCTCGACCGCCCCTTCGGCGACCCCGGCGCGCCGGTGGTGGACGTCGACCGCGGCGGCAAGATCACCTGGCACGGCCCGGGGCAGCTGACCGGCTACCCGATCGTCCGGCTGCCCGACCCGTCGGACGTCGTCTCCTACGTCCGGCTTCTGGAGCGGATGATGATGGCGGTGTGCGCCGAGTTCGGCCTGGAGACCGCCACCGTCGAGGGGCGCAGCGGGCTGTGGGTGCCCGGCACCCCCGACCGCAAGATCGGCTCCATCGGGATCCGGGTCGCCCGCGGCGTCGCCATGCACGGGTTCATGCTGAACTGCGACAACGACATGGGCTGGTTCGACAAGATCGTGCCGTGCGGCATCCGGGACGCCGAGTCCACCAACCTCAGCCGCGAGGTCGGCCGGGACGTGACCGTCGCCGAGGTCACCCCGCTGGTGGAGCGGCACCTCGCCGACGCGCTCGGTGCCCGGGAGACCGTCCACCGGACGACGGCCCAACTCGGCGTCCGACTCGCCTGAAGGCCGTTCAGCCTGTCGGGAACATCACCTTGTACACGGCTTGGCCCTCGTCCGCCGCGGCCTGGAAGAACGCGGTCAGGGCGTCGTAGGCGGGCCTCAGGACGCGGTCGCGGACCCCGGCGTCCATCCGGTCCGCGTCCTGCACCCCGGCCCCGACCATCGCCGCCAGGTCGAAACGCCCCGCGACCTGGCCGAACGGCGTCGCGGCCAGATGGTCGGCGGCCGGCTTCACCCGCTCCGGCGCCAGGTAGATCACGTCCATGCCCAGCTCGTCGGCGCCGTCCTCGGTGAGCAGCCGCCCGCCGCACACCACGTCCGCCTCCGGATGGCGCCCCTCCCAGGGGTCGCCGGTCACCAGGTAGTGCAGCGCCTGCCAGGCGGCGCCGACGTCCAGCGGCGCGACCGGCACGCGGCGCCGCCAGTCCGGCACGCCGAACACGCGGCGGGCGACCCGGGTGGGATCCGGCTCACCCTCCAGCACCGGCGGCACCCTGAGGTACGACATTGCCAGACCCACTGCGGTCCTCCATGCGAACGCTGTTGCGTGACGACAGGGAGTCACCCTAGAGAGAAACGCCGGTGGTCATGGGCCGAAACACGCGAATCGGCGGCGCGCGCCGGGTAACGTCACCCGTTCGAGATCGCCTTGATACTGCTTCGAGCCCGCCGCTCGCGGGGCGCGCGGGCGCGATGTGCCGTCCCTCTGATCGCGACGTACCCTGAACGGGTGACGACGGTGACACCTGAGGGGCGCAAGCTCCTGCGCGTAGAGGCCCGCAACAGCCAGACCCCCATCGAGCGCAAGCCCGAATGGATCAAGACGCGGCTGAAGATGGGCCCGCAGTACAAGGAGCTCATCGGCCTCGTGAAGTCCGAAGGCCTGCACACGGTGTGCCAGGAGGCGGGCTGCCCCAACATCTTCGAATGCTGGGAGGACCGCGAGGCCACCTTCCTCATCGGCGGCGACCAGTGCACCCGGCGCTGCGACTTCTGCCAGATCGACACCGGCAAGCCCGCCGCGTTCGACCGGGACGAGCCCCGCCGCGTCGCCGAGTCCGTGGCGACGATGGGCCTGAAGTACGCGACCGTCACCGGCGTCGCCCGCGACGACCTGGAGGACGGCGGCGCCTGGCTGTACGCCGAGACGGTCCGGCAGATCCACGCCGCCGTCCCCGGCTGCGGCGTCGAGCTGCTGATCCCCGACTTCAACGCCGTCCCCGAGCAGCTGGCCGAGGTGTTCTCCGCCCGTCCCGAGGTGCTCGCGCACAACGTCGAGACGGTGCCGCGGATCTTCAAGCGGATCCGGCCCGGGTTCCGCTACGAGCGGTCCCTCGAGGTGATCACCAAGGCCCGGGAAGACGGCCTGGTCACCAAGTCGAACCTGATCCTCGGCATGGGCGAGACCCGCGAGGAGGTCTCGGCTGCGCTGCGCGACCTGCACGCGGCCGGCTGCGAGCTGATCACCATCACCCAGTACCTGCGGCCGAGCCCCCGCCACCACCCGGTGGAGCGCTGGGTGAAGCCGGAGGAGTTCGTCGAGCTGAACGCCGAGGCCGAGGAGATCGGCTTCGCCGGCGTCATGTCCGGGCCGCTCGTCCGGTCCAGCTACCGCGCCGGCCGCCTCTACAAGCAGGCGATCGAGGCGCGGCAGGGCTGAGCCGGCCGCCGGATCCGTCCTCGCGCGCGTTCCGCCGTGCGAGGACGGTGTCGGGACGGGGGTCCCGGCCGACTATCCTTGGGTTCATGTCGAAAACGCCCGCGGACGGGGGCCAGGAGCGTCCGGGCCGCCTCAAGCAGATCCGCATGGTCGCCCAGGTGCTCCGCCAGGCCGACCCGAAGGCCCTTCCGATCGTCGCCGCGTCGGCGCTCGGCACCCTGATCGTCATCGTCGTGATCGGGCTGGTGATCGGCCGGCTGTGGTTCTTCATCCCGCTGGGCGTCCTCGCCGGGGTGGCCGTCGGCATGATCGTCTTCGGTCAGCTGGCGCAGCGCGCGCAGTACAAGGTGATCGCCGGGCAGCCCGGCGCCGCCGCCGCGGTGCTGAAGAACATGCGCGGCGACTGGACGGTCACCGAGGCCGTGGCCGGCAACCGCAACCTCGACATGGTGCACCGCGTCGTGGGGCGTCCCGGCGTCATCCTCGTGTCGGAGGGCCCGCGCAACCGGGTCGGGCAGCTGCTGGGCGCGGAGAAGAAGCGCATCTCCCGCGCCGCGCAGCAGGTGCCGATCTACGACGTGCAGGTCGGTGACGACGAGGACCAGATCGACGTCGGCAAGCTGCAGCGGCACCTGATGAAGCTGCCCCGCAACCTCACCAAGGCGCAGGTCGGGGAGCTGAACGACCGGCTCCAGGCGCTGCCCCGGTCGATGCAGATGCCGAAGGGCCCGATCCCGAAGGGCGCGAAGATGCCCAAGGGCCCGAAGCCCAAGATGCGGTAGCGGCGGAACGAACAGGCGCCCCCTCGGGGGCGCTTTTTCCGTTTCCGGTGCCGGTCAGATGTTCACGACGGCCGTGTTGGACGCGCGGTCGTGCAGGCCCCGGTAGTCGCGGTCCCAGATGAGCGCGGGGAGGACCAGCAGCAGCAGGAGGCTGCGGGCGAATCCCATGAGGAAACCGACGGGCCGCCCGTCCAGCCGGATGACCCGGATGCCGCACAGCCGCTTGCCGGCGGTGGTGCCGATCGTGGCGGTCAGCACCCACGCCTGGATCCCGAAGACGACCAGCGTCAGCAGGCTGCGCTGCGGCGCGGACCAGTCGAGGGTGCGCGCCAGCAGGCCCGCGACCAGCGCCGACAGCCCCCAGTCGAGGAACAGCGCGATCACCCGGCGGCCGTAGGACGCGATGGCCCCGCTCCCGTTCTCCGGCAGCCCCAGCCGCTCGCCGGGGCGGCCGAGGTCGGCGCCGGCCGAGCGCGCCCCGCCGAGCCACGTCTGCGTCCACCGCGGCCCCGCGGCCTGCTGCTCTTTACCACCGCTCATGGCGTCTACGCTATCCCCTCCCCCGCCGGGTTCCGACCCGGCTCCCCAGGGGAGGGATGCCGGTGGAGCGGGGTGCCCGGTGCCGTGGGACGCCGGGCCGCGTAACACAGCCGAAACATATGGGACACGGCAGGGAAACGGCCCCGCCGTAGCCTGCGAGATGCCCAAGAGCGCACCAAGGAGGCTGGATGTTCAGCAGCGCCGAAGAGGTCCTGAGCTATCTCGAGAACGAGGACGTCAAGTTCGTCGACTGCCGGTTCGTGGACCTGCCGGGCAAGATGCAGCACGTCACGATCCCCACCGGCAACTTCGGACGGCGCGCCTTCGAAGACGGCATGATGTTCGACGGCTCGTCGGTCCGCGGGTTCCAGGAGATCCACGAGTCGGACATGCTGCTGCTCCCGGACCCGGCCACCGCCGTGCTGGACCCGTTCCGGCAGCACAAGACGCTGATCCTGAACTTCTTCGTGCACGACCCGCTGACGGGCGAGCCCTACAGCCGCGACCCGCGCAACGTCGCCCGCAAGGCGCAGGACTACCTGCGCGGCACCGGCATCGCCGACACCGCCTACTGCGGTCCCGAGGCCGAGTTCTACATCTTCGACGACGTCCGCTTCGAGACGAAGCAGAACGCCGGCTACTACTTCCTGGACTCGGTGGAAGGCGCCTGGAACACCGGCCGCGAGGAGCCCGGCGGCAACCTCGGCGCCAAGCCCGGCTACAAGGGCGGCTACTTCCCCGTCCCGCCGATGGACCACTACACCGACCTGCGCTCGGAGATGGCGACGCAGCTGCTCGCCTCCGGCGTCGAGGTCGAGCTCCAGCACCACGAGGTCGGCACCGCGGGCCAGTCGGAGATCGGCGTGCGGTTCGACACGCTGCTGAAGGCCGCCGACAACCTGCTGCTGTACAAGTACATCGTCAAGAACGTGGCGCGCGGCGCCGGCAAGACCGTGACGTTCATGCCGAAGCCGATCTTCGGTGACAACGGGTCGGGCATGCACGTCCACCAGTCGCTGTGGAAGGACGGCTCGCCGCTGTTCTACGACGAGGTCGGCTACGCGGGCCTGTCGGACACGGCGCGGCACTACATCGGCGGCCTGCTCCGGCACGCGCCGTCCCTGCTGGCGTTCACGAACCCGACGGTGAACAGCTACCACCGGCTCGTCCCCGGCTTCGAGGCGCCGGTCAACCTCGTCTACTCGCAGCGCAACCGCTCGGCGTGCATCCGGGTCCCGATCACGGGCTCGAACCCGAAGGCCAAGCGGATCGAGTTCCGCGTCCCGGACCCGTCCTGCAATCCCTACCTGGCCTTCTCGGCGATGCTGATGGCGGGCCTGGACGGCATCAAGAACAAGATCGAGCCGGCGGAGCCGGTCGACAAGGACCTCTACGAGCTGCCGCCCGAGGAGGCCCGCGCGATCCCGCAGGTCCCCGGCTCGCTGCCCGCGGTCCTGGCGGCCCTCGAATCCGACCACGAGTACCTGCTCGAAGGCGGCGTGTTCACTCCGGACCTCATCGAGACCTACATCGCGATGAAGCACGAGTTCGAGATCGACCCGATCCGCCTGCGCCCGCACCCCCACGAGTTCGAGCTGTACTACGACGTCTGATCGTCCGCCGTTCCGGAGGGCCCGCGAGCACCCCTCGCGGGCCCTTCTCTTTCGCATTGTTGATTGAATGATTGCGTCATAGTATTATGACTGCATGCTCTACCCGACGCCCGCTCTCGAGCCGGCGGACGAGCGCGTCCTCCACGAGATCGACCAGATGCGCGAGTCCCTGCGGCACCAGGTGCGTACCACGTCCTCGAAGTGGACGGCGGGCTTGCGGAAGTTCCTCACCGCCGATGCCGTGGCGGCCTCCAACTCCATCGAAGGGTTCAAGGTCGCGACAGTCGACGTCGCGGACCTGATGGAAGGCGAGCGCGACGTCGACGTCTCCGAGGAGAACCGCGAGGAGACCCTCGCCTACCAGCGGATGATGACCTACCTCCAGACGCTCCACGACGTCGAGGACTTCGCCTTCAGCAAGGGCTTCCTCAACGCTCTGCACTGGATGCTCCAGGGGCACCGGCACACCGCACGCAAACCCGCCGGTCAATGGCGCCAGGGCCCTGACTACGTGACGGATGCGCGCGATCCCAGCATCGCCGTCTACACCGCACCGGACGCCGGAGAGGTCCCGGCGCTCATGGACGAGCTCGTCGACTGGCTCAACACCCGGGACGGCGCGCACCCGCTGGTCCGGGCGGCCATGGCCCATCTGCATCTCGTGTCCGTCCATCCATGGCCGGACGGTAACGGGCGAATGTCCCGCTCACTGCAGACGCTGATGATCGCTCGGGAGGGCGTGCTCGCCCCGGAGTTCTCGTCCATCGAGGCATGGCTCGGGCGTCCGGGCAACACCTGGGAGTACTACCGGGCGCTGGCCCGCCGCGGAGCGCGCTACGTTCCGGAGCAGGACGTGTCGGAATGGGTGCGCTTCAACCTGACCGCATACCACCAGCAGGCGCAGACCGTGCAGGGACGGCTCGACCGGGCCGGACGGGTCTGGACCATGCTGGCCGGGTTCACCGAACGGGCGGGCCTGGACGAACGGACCGTTTCCGCACTGCACGACGTGGCCATGGCCGGACGCGTACGCCGCCTTCGCTACGAGCACGCCGAAGGCCTCAGTGTGCAGCAGGCCCAGCGAGACCTGCGCGACCTCGTCACCGCCGAGATCCTGGCACCCGTCGGACGCACCCGCGCCCGCTACTACACGTCCGGCCCCCGCTTCCCCCAGGAGGCGCTGGACATCGCGAACACCCCGATGACACTGGCCGAGCCCTACCCGGCCTGACCACCTCCGGGTCAGGCGAAGGACGCGGTGTGGGCGGCGGCCCACTGCTCGAAGGTGCGGGGCGGGCGGCCCGTGACGTCGCGGACCGTGGTGGTGACGACCGACTCGTCCAGCGAACCGGCCACGTAGAAGTCGAAGAAGGCGTCCACGTACTTCTCCGGCATGTTCCGCAGCATCTCCGCGCGGGCCTCGTCGTCGGGCTGCGCGTCCAGCCGCAGGTCGCGGCCGAGCACCTCGCCGAGGATCCGCAGCCGGTCGGCGGGCCGCAGCGGCTCCGGGCCGGTCACCCGGTGCACGCGGCCCCGGTGGCCGTCCCGCAGCAGCGACGCCGCCGCGACGGCCCCGATGTCGACCGGGTCGATCACCGCGATCGGCACCCCGGCGAACGGCGCGCGCACCACGTCGCCGGCCTTGAGCTGCGGGATCCACTCGAACGTGTTGGACATGAACCCGCTCGGCCGCACGATCGTCCAGGCGAGCCCGGACGCGCGGACCGCCGTCTCCGCCTCGATCATGTACCGGCTGACGGCGTTGGCCAGGTCGCCCGACTCCGCCGAGGACCCCGACAGCAGCACCACGTGCTCGACCCCGGCGCGTCCCGCCTCGGCCAGCAGCTCGGCGGTCCCCTCGTAGCCGGGCAGCAGGAACAGTCCCCGGGCGCCTCGCAGGGCCGGCGTCAGCGTCTCGGGCTTGTTCAGGTCGCCGGTGACGTACTCGGCGCCGGACGGGGCGTCCGCCGGGGCCCCGGACCGCGCCAGCGCCCGCACCGGCTCACCGGCCGCCGCCAGTGCGGCCGCCACTTCCCGTCCGACGTTGCCCGTCGCGCCCGTCACGAGGATCATCGCAGGTTCCCTCCGCTTGTTAGGGAACGTTCCCTAACAAAGCGGTACGGTAGAGGCATGCGTCGCATCTGGCAAGGGGCCCGGTGATGCGCCGAAGCGCCGCCGAGACACGGGAGCACCTCCTCGAGGTCGCCCACGACCTGTTCTACTGGCAGGGCATCAAGGGCGTGGGCGTGGACAAGATCGCCGCCGCCGCGGGGGTCGCGCCCACGACCCTCTACCGGCTGTTCGCGTCCAAGGACGACCTGATCACGGCCTACGTCACCCGCGCGGACGGCCTCTACAAGGAATGGTTCGAAGCCACCGCCGGCGACGAGGACCGTCCCGCGCGCGCCCGGATCCTCGCGCTGTTCGACGCGCAGACCGAGCAGATCCGGCCCGACCGCTGCCGCGGCTGCCCGTTCCTCATGGCGCTCGCCGAGATCCCCGACGCCGCCCACCCGGCCCACCAGGCCGCCACCGGGACGAAACGGTGGGTCCGCGCCCGCTTCGCCGGCCTCGCGGCGTCCGCCGGCGTCACCGCCCCGGACGACGTCGGGGACCAGTTGGCGCTCGCCTTCGAGGGCGCCTACGCGTCCGTCCAGGCACTCGGCACCGACGGCCCGGCCCGCCACGCCCGCCGCCTCGCCGAACTCATCCTCGACGCCGCGCCCGCCTGACAGCGGCTCATGCCGTCACGTCTCCGACGGTCCCCGAACGAGTGCCTCCGACCATGCCGCCATCTCGCTCACCGCACGCTCAGCGTCGTGGCACGGGGCGAGGGGATTCCCGGTGGACGAGACGAACCACGGCACGCCGCCGACTCCCGGTTTCACCCGGATGCTCTCGCCGACACGCCCCCGCAGGAACACCCTCAACAGCGGCGGCGTCCCGTCGTAGCACTTCTGCGTGATCAAGCTCTCCCGGGCCATGGCGGCGGCCAGCCGGTCCAGGTGCCCCGCGTCCTGACCGGTCATGCGTCGTGCCAGGTGACGGTGTCGGACGCGGCGTCGCGGCGGGCCTCGGCGACCAGGCCGAGGTCCAGGTAGACCGAACGGCCCAGCGGGCAAAGGGTCACGCGGCGCACCCGCCCCCGCGTCCCCGGCGGTGCGGCGGTCAGCCCCTCCCGGACGTGCGCCCGCGCCGCGTCGCGGTCATCGGTCACCCCGCCCGCCCCACCGTCCGCGAACACGTCCCAGGCGTAAAGCTCGCCGACGTCGCGGTGTTGTTCCGTGTGCGTCATGTTACGCAGAGTGCAGGAGCGGCGAGCAGGCGGCGGACAGGGTTCCTGTCCCCCGGTTCAGACGAGGAGGCCGATGCGATCCGCCAGGTTTCGGGCGTTGCGCCGCACGTCGGACGGGCCCTCGGACGCCAGCTCGACCGTCATGCGGCGGGCGTGGCCGTTGTAGCGGACGGTCTCCGGCGCGGTCGTCTGGGCGTCTTCGAGGGCGGCGAGGGTCGTGGCCCGGTCTCCGGTGAGCTGCCAGGCGCGTGCCACCTCGATGAGGTGGCGGCCGCGGCGGGGTTGCGAGGGGATGGTGGCGCCGGACGCGCGTAGGGCGTGCTTGCGGCCCTCGCCGGCCTGGCGGAGTTCGACGGCGATCGTGACCGCGTGGGCGCCCATGATGACCTGCGAGAACGAGGTCATCGGGTCGTAGTGGCCGGGTGGGAGCGACCGGGCGATGCGGTCGGCCTCGTCCCACCAGCGCCACGCGGTGCCGGTCTGCCCGGCGCGGGCGGCGGTGTAGGCCACCTCGTGGTGGAGGGCGCCCCACATGGCCCGCAGGGCGACGTCCTCGTCGGTGATGCGGGGCCGCAGCCACTCGAGGCCCTCGCGGTTGACCGCCTCGGCCGCGTCGAAGTCGCACGCGTCCCGGTGCGCCTGGGCCGCGAGCCAGACCGCGCCGCCGAACGCCTTCGGGTCCTCGGATTCCTCGGCCGCCATGATGCTGCGCTCGACGACGCGCCAGAGGAGGTCCGCGGACGGCTGGTAGGCGAGGAAGAACTGGGCGAGGTTGTAGATCTGCGCGAGCAGCGACAGGGCACGGCGCCGCCGCGCGCCCTCGTACGTCCGGACGGCGCGCTTGGCGTCCGTGATCAGCTCCGGCAGCAGGGCGCCGAGCACGGTGCGGTGGTCGGGGGCGGCGTGCCGTGCCCGCCAGGCCGCGTCCAGCCTGGCCTCGAGGTGGGTGAGCGGCGGAGGCGGGTCGGTCATGGACACGGCGACGACGTTGATCGCGTCTCGGACGGCGCCGAGCGCGGGGTGCCCGGGCCCCCGGAACATCCTCGTGGGCATCGGGCCGCCGCCGGTGAGGCGCGCGACGTCCCGCAGCCTCAGGGCCTCGGCGAGGTTCAGCAGCGTGGGGAGCTTGGGTTCGCCGATCTCGCCGCGTTCGACGGCCTTCACCCAGCGGGCGTTCCTGCCGATGAGGCCGCCGAGCACTTCGCGCGACATCCCGCGCCGTTCACGGAAGTAGCGGATGCGCTGCCCGACGGTCAGGCCGGGGTCGGCCGGATCGATGCCGCGGTCGTCCATGGTGCCGCCGCCTTTCGAGGGGTGTTGGGTTCAGGTTAGGCGGGGTGGGCTCCGTGGACGGGGGTCTCGAGGACGAAGTCCTGGCGGTGGGTGCGGCCGGCGGTGAGCAGGACGCGGGCCACGGCCGGGGTGTGGCCCCGGGCGAGCAGCAGGACGGTGACGAAGTCCTCCGGGAGGCCGGCGGCGGCGTAGCGGCCCTCGTCGTCGGTGCGGGTGCGCATGAGCTGGCGGCCGCCCGTGGCGAGGACGGTGACCAGGGCGTCGGGGACGGGTTCGCCGGCGGAGGTGCGGACGGTGCCGACGAGGCCCGGGACGACGTCGCCGAAGTGCTCGTGGTGGGCGGGGCTGACCGGGTGCGGGACGGGGGCCTCGAAGGTGGGGTCCTCGACCAGCTCCTGCTCGGCGGTGGCGCCGGGCTCGGCCTTCGCGGCCTTGCGGTGCTGGAGGTAGGCGCCGAAGCCGGTCAGGGCGAGGCCGGCGACGCCCCAGGCGCACAGGACGAGGGTGGGGCGCAGCAGGCCCTCGTTGCCGAAGTAGAACAGCCCGTGCAGGGCGTCCAGGAGGTTGCCGAGGGGCAGGACGGGGTGCAGGGCGCGGAAGAACCCCGGGACGAGCTGGTACGGGATGGCGCCGCCGCTGGACGGGATCGAGAACAGGACGAACAGGGTGATGGCGACGCCGGGCAGGAACTGGCGGACGAACGGCACCAGCCCGTAGGCGAACTGGGCGACCGCCTGCGTGATCAGGAAGCCGTAGACGATGGCGATCGGCTTGTTCGGGACGACGTCCATGGCGAGCGCGACGTAGAAGCCGACGACGGCCATGAACGCGCCCATGGCGGCGAGGGCGAGGATCTTGGCGCGGCGGCTGAGGGTGACGGCGCGCATCAGCATCATGACGGCGATGTAGGGCGCGATGTTCCAGGCCATGGACAGGTAGAACAGGCCGGTCCCGGTGACGTCGCCCTTGGCGGTCGGGACGAGTTCGACGGTGCGGATGTGCTGCCCGCCCTGTTTCGCGACGGCGGTGAAGGTGCTGGTGGCGGCCTGTTCGAGGAAGGTGCCGTCGGCCTTGGCGGTGGCGAGGGTGGCGGTGGCGGGCCCCTCGACGCTGTAGGCGGCGACGGCCTCCCGGTTGAGGATCTTCTTCCGCGCGGCGGCCGCGTCCCTGACGGGGATGACCTCGAACGCGCCGGGCGCCTGCCGGTCGAGCGCCGGCCCGAGCCTGTCGGCCACCGCCGGGGGGGACACCGCCACCCGGACGTCGTGGGGCGACGGGGAGTGGAACGGCAGCATGTAGCAGAACAGGAAGCCGAAGAAGAACAGCAGCGGAAACCACAGGCTTCCGGCCAGCGACATGAACAGGGTCGGCTCGTCCTCGCGGTCGTCGGTCACGCTCGGGGACCTTTCTGGACGGAACGGGTTTCACCGGGGCGAGGCACGGGCGCCGCGCTGGCATCATGTGCCGGGAGATCGCGGCGGAGGGAGCGGCGGGCGCGATGGCGGACGAGCCGAAGGCGGTCCTGCGGAACGGCCATGCCCTGCTGGACGCCGCCCGCGCCCTGATCGCCGATCACCGGGGCGCGCTCGCGGAGGCGCACGAGGCGCTGGCGCCGCTGCGGGCGGAGGCGGCGCGCGGGCAGCTCGCGGAGATCCCGGTCGCGCGGCTGAAGGACGTGACGGACGGCCGCCTGCGCCTGACACCGCTCGAACAGGCCGGGCTGACGTCGGTGCTGGACGTCCTGGACGCGACGCCGTACCGGCTCCAGCTGATCCCCGGCGTCGGGCCGCAGACGGCGGCGCAGATCCACGCGGCGGCGCGCAGCCTGGCCGAGGCGGCGGAGCGGGCGGCGGGGATCCGGATCGACGCCGGGCGGCGGGATCCGGCGACGACCGCGCTGGTCGTGGCGCTGCACCGGCTGGTGAACGCGGGGCCCGACCTGCCGCGCGCCCGCCGGGCCGCCGAGGAGCTGGACGAGCGGCTGAGCCCGCTGGTGCACGACGCGCGGCCGGCCGCGTCGTGGTGGCGGCGGGTCCTTGCGGGCCCGGCGCGCCGGGAGCGCGCCCGCGCCGCGATCGCGGAGCTGGCGGAGGCTGCCGGGCGGGCCCGCGAGGAGCACCTGCCGATCTCCCAGGCGTCGGTGGACCTGCTGCGTCCGGCGGTGCCGGCGGACGAGGCGTGGATCGACTACGAGCTGCGCGGATCCGACTACCAGACCCTCCTGGCGGAGCTGGCCGCCGTCGGGCCCGAGCGCGCGGCGGCCGAGGGGTACCTGCCGGACGAGCTGGCGGCGCGGGTCAAGGCGCAGCCGCTGGACGACACGTACCGGCAGGTGTCGCTGCGCGGCTACCAGTCGTTCGGGGCGCGGTTCGCGCTCGTCCAGCGGCGGGTGATCCTCGGCGACGAGATGGGGCTGGGGAAGACCGTCCAGGCGATCGCGGCGATGGCGCACCTGCGCGCGGAGGGCGCGACGCACTTCCTGGTGGCGTGCCCGGCGAGCGTGCTGGTCAACTGGGTGCGGGAGATCGAGGACCGCAGCCGGCTGGCGGCGCGTCCGGTGCACGGCCCCGCGCGGGCGGCGGCACTGGCGCATTGGGCGGACGCGGGCGGCATCGCGGTCACCACCCTCGACACGCTGCACGCCCTGGACGTCCCGGACGAGGTGCCCGTCGCGATGTTCGTCGTCGACGAGGCGCACTACGCCAAGAATCCGGAGACGCGCAGGTCGAAGTCGGTGGCCGCGTGGTGCGCGCGCGTCGGGCGGGTGCTGTTCCTCACCGGGACGCCGATGGAGAACCGCGTCGAGGAGTTCCGCAGCCTGGTGGCGTACCTGCGGCCCGAGCTGGTCCCGCAGGTGCGGCCGAGCGACGCGGCGGTGGGGCCGCGGGCGTTCCGGCAGGCCGTCGCGCCCGCGTACCTGCGCCGCAACCAGCAGGACGTGCTGGTGGAGCTGCCCGAGGTGCAGGAGATCGAGGAGTGGGAGGAGTTCAGCGCCGCGGACCGGGCCGCCTACCGGCGGGCGGTCGCGGACGGCAACTTCATGGCGATGCGGCGCGCCGCGTACGCCGACCCGAAACGGTCCGCGAAGCTGGCGAGGCTCGTCGAGCTGGTGGACGAGGCGGACCGCAACGGGTTGAAGGTCGTGGTCTTCTCCTACTTCCGGGACGTGCTGTCGGCCGTGGAGCTGATGGTGGGCCCCGCCGCGCGCGGGCCGATCTCCGGCTCCATGCCGGCGGCGCGCCGCCAGGGGCTCGTGGACGACTTCACGGCGGAGCCGGGGCACGCGGTGCTGCTGGCGCAGATCCAGGCGGGCGGCGTCGGCCTGAACCTGCAGGCCGCCTCCGTCGTGATCATCTGCGAGCCGCAGGTGAAACCGACGATGGAGGAGCAGGCGATCGCCCGCGCGCACCGCATGGGGCAGGCCCGGACCGTCCAGGTGCACCGGCTGCTCACCCCGCGCGGGGTGGACGAGCGGATGCTGCGGATCCTGCGGGGCAAGGCACGGCTGTTCGACGAGTACGCCCGCCGCAGCGATCTCGCGGAGCGCACGCCGGACGCCGTGGACATCTCCGAGCAGGCGCTGGCGCAGCGGATCGTCCAGGAGGAGCAGGAGCGGCTCGGCAGCGGGGGCATGGAGCCGTGACCGCGGGAAGAAGCGCCGTGTCCGGCGTGTTCGGGCAGGCGGGCCCGGTAGGGGCCGCCGAGGATCGGAGGGGATGACATGGCCGAGGTCAGGGTCGAGCGCACCGGGGACGGTTTCCAGGCCGTCAACGGGCGGGGCGCCCGCGTCGCCATCGGGGACGGGGACACCGAGGGGGCGTTCACGCCGGTCGAGCTGCTGCTGGCGGCGCTCGGCGGCTGCGAGCTGGTGACCGTGGAGCCGCTGACCGCGCAGCGCGGGCACCGGATGGCGCGCCTCGCCGCGACGGTCCAGGCGGACAAGGTGGAGACCAGCAAACTGGGGACGATCACGGTCACCTACGACGTCGAGCTGCCCGAAGGCGACGACAAGGCCGAGGACGTGCTGAAGGCGGTCGCCAAGCGCGTCCACGAGCGGTACTGCACGGTCGGGAACGCGCTGAAGGAGCCGATGAAGGTCGAGCAGATCGTCTGATCCCGCCGGGCCGGTCGGACGCGCCGCGTCAGTCACACGTGCCGCGTCAGTCACACGTGCCGCGTCAGTCACACGTCGCGCCCTTCGCCGGGAGGGTGCCCTCCAGCAGGTAGGCGTCCACGGCGCGGCGGACGCAGGCGTTCCCGGTGTCGTACGCGCCGTGCCCCTCCCCCTTGAGGGTGAGGAGCGCGGCGCCGCCGCCGAGCGACTTCACGAGCGCGGACGCCCACGCGTACGGGGTGGCGGGGTCGCCGGTGTTGCCGACGACCAGGATCGGCGCGGCGGCCGGAGCGGACACCAGCCGCGCCGCGTCGTCGCCCTTGACGGGCCATCCGGTGCACTGCAGCAGCCCCCACGCCATGGACGGCCCGAAGACCGGCGAGGCCTCGCGGAACTCCGGCATCAGCCGGCGGACGTCCGCGATGGTGTAGCGGTCGGTGCCGTCCGCGCAGGTGATCGCGGTGTTCGCGGCGGTCAGGTTGTCGTAGGCGCCGCCGGGCTTGCGGCCGTTCTGCAGGTCGGCGAGCATCAGCAGCAGCGACCCGTCGCGGCGTTTCACCGCGTCGACGAGGCCCTGCGCGAGATAGGGCCAGGCCTGCCTGGTGTAGAGGGCGGCGGCGACGCCGGTGTC
The DNA here is from genome assembly GCF_041951385.1 of Actinomadura sp. NTSP31. Classification (NCBI taxonomy): domain Bacteria; kingdom Bacillati; phylum Actinomycetota; class Actinomycetes; order Streptosporangiales; family Thermomonosporaceae; genus Actinomadura; species Actinomadura sp. NTSP31. Next base: position 131,998 of record NZ_JBGNUT010000013.1, read on the forward strand.
GCCGAGGCTCTGGGTGAGCCTGCGGCCGGCGGTGGTCGTGAGCGGTCTGCGGTCGAGGCCGGCGAGGATCTTCCCGGTGGTGGCGGCGACGGCCCGCCCGTCGGCGCCGAGCGGGCAGGACTTGGCGCCGAGCCGGGCGCAGGCCGCGCCGAAGTCGAGCAGGGCGTGCTGGAACCCGGCGGCCTGCTGGAGGCCGAGGTCGGCGGTGTTCAGGCGGGTGTCGACGGCCCCGTCCAGCACGGCGCGCCCGACGTTGCCGGGCATCTGGTGGGCGTAGTTGCCGCCGAGCCAGGTCCCGTAGGAGATTCCGAAGTAGTTCAGCTTCGGGTCGCCGACGGCGGCGCGGATCGCGTCGAGGTCGCGGGCGGCGCTGAGCGTCCCGACATGGGGCAGCAGCTTCCCCGACCCGGTCTCGCACGCCTTGGCGAAGGACGCGCGCCGCGCGAGGTAGGCGGCCTCCTCGGCGGTGGTGTCGGGCGTGTCGTCCTCGGCGGTGATCTGGTCCATGGTCCGGTCGTCCACGCAGGTGACCGGGGCGCTGCGGCCGACGCCGCGCGGGTCGAAGCCGATCAGGTCGTAGCGGGTGTTGAGGCTCGTGTACTCGGACGCGGCCTGGGCGAGGGTGTCGACGCCGTCGCCGCCGGGACCGCCGAAGTTGAACAGCAGCGAGCCGATCCGCCGGCCCGTGTCCGTCGCGGGGATCTTGAGCAGCGCGAGGTCGATCGTCCCCGAGGCGGAGTCGGCGTAGTCCAGGGGAACCTTCAGGGTGGCGCACCGGTACCGGGCCTGCGACGTCCCCGGTCCGGCGGACGGCAGCCCGGTGCAGCGCTTCCATTCCGGCTTCGGGACGGTGCCGTCCGTCACGGCGGCGGCCGTGCGGACCGCCGGCGCCGACTCAAGGCGAGCCGTCCCTCCGGCGGAGGAGATCAGTCCGAAAGCGGCCAAAACGGCCGCGCCTGCTGCCGCGATGCCGGGTATGGACCCGATCGAGGCCATTCGTCCCCCCGTTCGTTCGTGGGGGGCCGATCATGATCTACCCAGGGCCTCCTATGCTGATTCCTGATCGACCACACAGGCTCCATACTCCACAGGCTTCACTTTCCACAGGCTCCATGCGGAGGCAGGACCCCGGCATCCCCGGGGCCCCTCCCCCGAAAGTCCGGATACCGCGTCAGGGTCGTACTACTCAGGTCTGAGACGAAGACCATTCGCGGCGGTGATCTCACGAAGGGGGCCGCGAGGCAAAGATAGGTAACATGGCTCATTCCGCCCCCCCAGTAGCGCACCGAGGCCGGTCCGGCACCGGCCGTGGTGAGCCGCGAAGCAGCGCCGCGACGAAGCGGCCCCGGGTGCTCACGGCGCCGCCGGTGTGGCGCGAGCTGCTCCTGCTCGTGCTGTTCTACACGGGCTATACGCTCACGCGCGTCGTCCTGGTTCAGGACGGCACCGGCCCGGCGTTCTCGCACGCCTACCAGATCCTGCACGTGGAGAAGCTGCTGGGCCTGGACGTGGAACTGGGCCTGAACACGACGCTGATCAACGTGCCGTGGCTGGCCCGCACCGCCAACATGTTCTACGCCACCATGCACTTCATCCTGACGGCGCTGGTCGTCGTCTGGCTGTACCGGTACCGGCCGCGCGAGTACCGCTGGCTGCGCACCGGGATCATGGCGGCGACCGCGCTGGCGCTGATCGGCTTCTGGCTCTACCCCCTCGCGCCGCCGCGGTTCCTGCACAGCGCCGGGTTCGTCGACCCGGTGACCGCGCTGCACTCCTTCGGGCTCTACTCCAGCGACGCCTCCGGCAGCCTCACCAACCAGTACGCGGCGATGCCGTCGATGCACGCCGGCTGGGCGCTGTGGTGCGGGTTCGTGCTGGTCAAGTTCGTCTCGCAGCGCTGGGCGAAGGTCCTCGGGGTGATCTACCCGGCCACCACCGTCTTCGTGATCCTGTCGACCGCCAACCACTACGTGCTGGACGCCGTGGTCGGGATGGCGCTGATCGGCGGATCGCTCGGGATCGCCTGGCTGGTCTACACGCGCTGCCCGCAGCCGGTCATCGACCTGCGGGACCGGGCCGTCCAGCGGGTCCGGCACCCGCACGGCGACGCCCGCCGCGCCGACTCCGCCGCCGGATCACGCTGCTGACCCGGCCCGGCCGCGCGCGGGGGGCCGGATCCCCCGCGCTCCCGGGCGACGGTCACTCGGCGCCGTAGAACACGCGGTCGACGACCGCGCGGGCCCGGCGGGCGTGCCGCCGGTAGTCCTCCAGCAGGTCCCCCGTCCCCGGGTAGCCGAGGACGCGGCTGACGGCGGTGCGCTCCCGGTGGTGGTCGGTGGGCAGCAGGTCCGACGCCCGCCCCCGCACCAGCATGATCGAGCCGCGGATCCGGGTCGCCAGGCACCACGCCTCCGTCAGCACCGCCGCGTCGCCGCGGTCGAGCAGCCGCGCCTCCGCCGCCGCCTCCAGCGCCGCGAGGGTCCGGGTGGTGCGCAGCGCCGGGACGGCGTGGGCGTGCCGCATCTGCAGCAGCTGCGCGACCCACTCCACGTCCGACAGCCCGCCGGGGCCGAGCTTGATGTGCAGCCGGCGGTCGACGCCGCGCGGCAGCCGCTCGGACTCCATCCGCGCCTTCAGCCTCCGGATCTGCCGCAGCGCGTCGTCGCCGAGACCGTCCTCCGGCCAGCGGATCGGGTCGATCAGCGTACGGAACCGCTCGCACAGCCCCGGATCGCCGATCACCGGGTCGGCGCGCAGCAGCGCCTGCGCCTCCCACGGCTGCGACCAGCGGCGGTAGTACGCGGCGTACGAGGCCAGGGTGCGGACCAGCGGCCCCTGGCGTCCCTCCGGGCGCAGGTTCGGGTCGATCTCCAGCGGCGGGTCGGGCGCGGGCAGCGCGAGCAGCCGGCGCAGCTCCTCGGCGACGGCGTGCGCGGCGCGTCCGGCCGCCCGCTCCTCCGCGCCGGGCAGCGGGTCGTGCACGAACATGACGTCGGCGTCGCTGCCGTAGCCGAGCTCGTGGCCGCCGAACCGGCCCATGGCGACCACCGCCACCCGGGTCGGCAGCGGAGCGCGCGCCTCCATCTCGATCTTGTTGACGGCGGCCCGGAGCGCGGCCTCGACCGTCACCGCGGCGATGTCGGTCAGCGCCGCGCCGACCGTCTCGACGCCGGCGAGGCCGAGCAGGTCGGCGACCGACACCCGGAACAGCTCGCGGCGGCGCAGCCCGCGCACGACCGCGACCGCCTCCTCCGCCGGCCCGCCGCCCTCGGCGTGCCGCCGGACGGCGGCCAGCATCTCCGACCGCAGCGCCTCCAGCGGGCGGGGCGCCAGCCCGGCGGTGCTGCCCAGCAGCGCGACGGCCTCGGGGGCGCGCAGCAGCAGGTCGGTGGCGTACCGGCTGGAGCCGAGCACCCACGCCATCCGCTCCGCGACGCTCACGTCGTCGCGCAGCAGCCGCAGGTACCAGGGGGTGGTGCCGAGCTCGTCGCTGACCTGCCGGAACCCCAGCAGCCCCGCGTCGGGGTCGGGCGCGTCGGCGAACCAGCCGAGCATCACCGGCAGCAGCGTCCGCTGGATCGCGGCGCGCCGCGACACCCCCGAGGTGAGCGCCTCGATGTGCCGGAGGGCGCCCGCCGGGTCGGCGTAGCCGAGCGCCTCCAGCCGGGTCCGGGCGGCCTCCGGGGTGAGCCGGGCCTCCTCCCCGGGCAGCCGCGCCACGGCGCGCAGCAGCGGCCGGTAGAACAGCTTCTCGTGGATGCGGCGGACCTCGCGGGCGTGCCGCCGCCACAGCGCGGTGAACTCGCCGACCGGGTCGGTCCGCAGGCCGAGGGCCCGGCCGAGCCGGCGCAGGTCCGCCTCGCCGTCCGGGACGAGGTGGGTGCGGCGCAGGTGGTGCAGCTGGATCAGGTGCTCCACCCGCCGCAGGAACCGGTACGCCGACGTCAGCGCCGCCGCGTCGTCGCGCCCGACGTAGCCGCCCTCGGACAGCTCCGCGAGGGCGTCCAGCGTGTTCGGGCTGCGCAGCGTGTCGTCGGCGCGGCCGTGCACGAGCTGCAGCAGTTGCACCGCGAACTCGACGTCGCGCAGCCCGCCGGGACCGAGCTTGAGCTGCCGCTCGGAGTCGCCCGTGCGGCGGTCCAGGTCCTTCTCGACGCGGCGCCGCATGTCCTGGACGTCCTGGACGAAGCCCTCCCCCTCGGCGGCCTTCCACACGATCGGGGTGATCGCGTCCAGGTAGCGGACGCCGAGCCCGGGGTCGCCCGCGATGGGGCGGGCCTTCAGCAGCGCCTGGAACTCCCAGGTCTTGGCCCACCGCTCGTAGTAGGCGCGGTGGCTGGCGAGGGTCCGCACCAGCGGGCCGGCCTTGCCCTCGGGACGCAGCGCCGCGTCCACCTCCCAGAGCGCGCCCTCCTCCGTCGAGGCCGAGCAGGCCCGCATCATCGCCGAGGCCAGCCGGGTCGCGGTGCGCAGCGCCGCGTCCTCGTCCGCGCCCTCGGACGCCTCCGCCACGAAGATCACGTCGACGTCGCTGACGTAGTTCAGCTCGCGGCCGCCGCACTTGCCCATGCCGATCACCGCGAGCCGGCAGGCGGCGTGCCCCGGCACCTCGGCGCGGGCGACCGCCAGGCCCGCCTCCAGCGCGGCGGCGGCGAGGTCGGCCAGCTCCGCGGCGACCTCGGCGACGTCGGCGGCGCCGATCAGGTCGCGGCCGGCGAGCGACAGCAGCCGCGCCCGGTAGGCGGCCCGCAGCGCGACGAGGGCCTCGTGGCCGGCGCCGGACGCGACCGGGTCGTCCCGGGACGGGTCGGCGCCCACCGCCTCCAGCAGCGCGGCGCGCAGCGCGCCCGCCGCCGGGCGGCCCGCCTCGCCCGGGGTCCCGTCGTCGCGCAGCACCCGCCAGTGCCCGGGGTGCCGGACGAGATGGTCGCCGAGGGCGTCGCTGACCCCGAGGACGGCGGCCAGCCGCTCCCGGGTGCCCGGCTCCCGTCCGAGGGCGGCGCGCAGGTCGGCCCCCGCGCCCCGCTCGTCGGCGGACGCCAGCACGCGCAGCAGGCCGTTCAGCGCGAGGTCGGGGTCGGCGGTGCCGCCGAGGGCGTCGAGGAGATCGTCACCGATCCCGGCGCCGGCGGCGCGCTCGGCCTCCCCCAGCAGCCGCTCGGCCCGCCCGGCGTCGGTGAACCCGAGCCGCGCCAGCCGGCCGGCGAGAGAGGGACGGCGGTCGGAAATCCACGGCTCGCTCACGTTCCAACCGTATTCCGGTCAGAGCACCGACAGCAGCCTCTTGCGCTCGAACTCGGTCACCTGGCGCCGGTAGTCCTCCCATTCCTGGCGCTTGTTGCGCAGGAAGAAGTCGAACACGTGCTCGCCGAGGACGTCGGCCATCAGCTCGCTGCGCTCCATCGCGCGGACGGCCTCGTCCAGGTTCTGCGGCAGCGGCTCGATGCCGAGGGCGCGCCGCTCGGCCGGGGTGAGCGCCCAGACGTCGTCCTCGGCGCCCTGCGGCAGCTCGTAGCCCTCCTCGATGCCCTTGAGACCGGCCCCGAGGATCGCGGCGAACGCCAGGTAGGGGTTCGCGGCGGTGTCCAGGGACCGGAACTCGATGCGCGTCGAGTGGCCCTTGTGCGGCTTGTACATCGGCACCCGGACGAGCGCCGACCGGTTGTTGTGGCCCCAGCAGATGTAGGACGGGGCCTCTCCCCCGGCGCCCGCCGCGGACCCGACGTTGCCCCACAGCCGCTTGTAGGAGTTGACCCACTGGTTGCACACCGCGGTGATCTCCGCGGAGTGCCGCAGCACGCCCGCGATGAACGCGCGGCCGACCTTGGACAGCTTGAACTCCGCGCCCGGCTCGTAGAACGCGTTGCGGTCGCCCTCGAACAGCGACATGTGGGTGTGCATGCCGGACCCGGGGTGCTCGGTGTACGGCTTCGGCATGAACGTGGCGTGCACGCCCTGGTCGAGCGCGACCTCCTTCATCACCAGCCGGAACGTCATGATGTTGTCGGCGGTGGTGAGCGCGTCGGCGTACCGCAGGTCGATCTCCTGCTGGCCGGGGGCGCCCTCGTGGTGGCTGAACTCCACCGAGATGCCCATCGCCTCCAGCATCATGATCGCGTTGCGCCGGAAGTCGTGCGCCGCGGTGTGCGGGGTGTGGTCGAAGTACCCGCCCGCGTCCGCCGGCTCGGGCTCGCGGCCGTCCTCCGGCTTGTCGTTGAGCAGGAAGAACTCGATCTCGGGATGGGTGTAGAAGGTGAACCCGAGATCGGCGGCGCGGGCCAGCGCCCGCTTGAGCACGTAGCGCGGGTCGGCGAAGCTCGGCGTGCCGTCCGGCATCAGGATGTCGCAGAACATCCGGCCGACGCCGGGCGACTCCGAGCGCCACGGCAGCACCTGGAACGTGGACGGGTCCGGTTTGGCGATCATGTCGGCCTCGTACACCCGGGCGAAGCCCTCGATCGCCGACCCGTCGAAGCCGATGCCCTCGCCGAAGGCGCCCTCCAGTTCGGCGGGCGCCACGGCCACCGACTTGAGGAACCCGAGCACGTCGGTGAACCACAGCCGGATGAAGCGGATGTCGCGCTCCTCCAGCGTGCGGAGCACGAACTCCTGCTGACGGTCCAAAGCCCTCTCCCTCGGTGACGCGGTGCCGGCCGCATTGTCCGGCCCAGCTTGCAGTATGCCCGGACGCTGTTACCGCGACGTTACGCGTTCGCCCCGTCAGAACCGAACTTATCCGACGGACCGGAGCCTTCCACCCGCGCGGCCGCCGGATCGAGCACCCGGGACAGGAAAGCACGGGTCCGCTCGTGCTCCGGATCGGCGACCACCCGGGACGGCGGGCCCTCCTCGACGACCACACCGCCGTCCATGAACACCACCCGGTCGGCGACCTCGCGGGCGAACGACATCTCGTGCGTGACGACCAGCATGGTCATCCCCGCCTCGGCCAGGCCGCGCATGACGCCCAGCACGTCGCCGACCAGCTCGGGGTCCAGCGCGGACGTCGGCTCGTCGAACAGCATCACCTCCGGGCCCATCGCCAGCGCGCGGGCGATCGCCACGCGCTGCTGCTGGCCGCCGGAGAGCTTGCCCGGGTAGGCGTCCACCTTGTCTGCGAGCCCCACCCGCTCCAGGTTCTCGCGGGCGATCCGCTCGGCCTCCGCCCTGTCGCGCTTCAGCACCTTGCGCTGCGCGATCGTCACGTTGCCGAGCGCCGTCAGGTGCGGGAACAGGTTGAAGGACTGGAACACCATGCCGATCCGGCGGCGCACCGCGTCGATGTCGACGTCGGGGTCGGTGACCTCCACGCCGCCGACCCGGACCGTCCCCGCGGTCGGCTCCTCCAGCAGGTTCACGCAGCGCAGCAGCGTCGACTTGCCCGACCCGGACGGGCCGATGACGCACACCACCTCGCCGCGCTCGACGTGGAAGTCGATGCCGCGCAGCACCTCGTTCGCGCCGAACGACTTGCGCAGCCCGCTGATCTCGACGGCCCGGCCCGTGCCGGTCCTGTCGTCCGGGGTCGTCATCGCTGCTCCCTGCGCTGCCGCGCCTCCAGCCGCCTGGCCAGCAGGCTCAGCGGGATCGTGATGATCAGATAGCAGATGCCCGCCACGATGATCGGGGTGGTGTTGCCCTGCTGGCCGGCGAGGTCCCGGCCGAACTTGGTGAGCTCGCGCTGCTCCAGCGTGATGCCGAGGAACAGCACCAGCGAGGAGTCCTTGCACAGCAGGACCAGCTCGTTGGTGAGCGGCGGGATGATGATCCGGAACGCCTGCGGCAGGATGATCGACCGCATCGCCCGGCCCTGCGACATGCCGAGCGAGCGCGCCGCCTCCAGCTGCCCCCTCGGCACGGCCTCGATGCCGGCCCGGATCGTCTCGGCCATGTACGCGGCGGCGGCCAGCCCGAGGGCGAGGCCCGCCTGCCCGACCGCGCCGCCCGGGATGTTCGTGCCGGGGAACGCCAGCGGCACGCCGACGCCGACGAAGATGAAGATCAGCAGCAGCGGCAGGCCGCGGAACATCTCGATGTAGGCGGTCGCGAACCACCGGTACGGCAGCACCGGCGACAGCCGCATGAGCGCGATGACCAGGCCCAGCACGAGCCCGATGCCGAACCCGACGGCCGTGTAGACGGCGGTGTTGCGCAGCCCGACGGTGATGATGTCGGGGAACAGGCCCTTGGCGACGGACCAGTTGGCGAAGTTCCACCGGAGCTTGTGCCAGTCGGCGAGCGCGGCGACCAGCACCACGACGACGATGAACAGCCCGTACTGGCTCCCGAGCGTCACCCGCCGGCGGGTCCGGCGGGACGGCCCGCCGGACACCGCCGCGGCGGCCGCCTGGTCCGCGGTCACGAGGGCTTACCGGCGGCGGCCGGCATTGGACCGATCCACTTCTCGTAGATCTTCTTGTAGGTCTGGTCCTGCTTCGCCTGCTCGATCGCCTGGTTCGTCAGCTCGACCAGCTTCTTGTTGTAGTCCTTGCGGATCCAGAAGCCGTACTGCTCGCCGGTGTTCAGGTTGGCGACGATCTCGTACTTGCTGTTCGCCGGGTCCTTCAGCCAGCCCTTGACGACCGGGTCGTCCTGCACGATCACGTCCACCTGCCCGGTGCGCAGGCCGTCCAGCTCGGCGTTGGAGTTGTCGAACGACGACGGGTCGAAGCCCTTGCCCTTGACGTAGTCCTCGCCGGTGGTGCTCGCCTGCGAGCCCAGCTTCAGCTTCCTGGACTTGACGTCGTCCAGGCTCGTGATCCCGCTGCCCTTCTTGGCCATCAGCGACTGCGTGGCGTCGAAGTAGGGCTCGCTGACGTCCATGAACTTCACCCGGTCCGGCTTGATCGTCATGCCGCCCATGACGATGTCGCACTTGCCGGCGTTCAGCGCCGCGCCCGTCTTCATCGTCTCGAACGGGGTGTCGACGACCTTCTGGGTCACGCCCAGCTTCTTGGCGACGAGGTCGATCATGTCGACGTCGAAGCCCACCACCTTGCCGCCCTTCTCCACCTGGAACGGCGGATACGGCAGGTGGGTGCACGACGTCAGCACACCCTTCTTAATCAGCTTGACGCCCTGCACGGTCGCGCCGTCGCCGCCGCCGCACGCCGAAGCGGTCAGCGCCAGCGCGGCGACGCCCGCGCCCAGTGCCCAACGCCTGGTCCGTCTGGACACGATTCCTCCTGAGTCGAGCTCTTCGCGATCACCGAACTATGCCATGCCGACCTGGGCGCCCGGCATACCCCACGCTGACCCTGCGCGCCCGGCGTTTCCCGAGAATTGACGTTGCGATCATGGTCCGCCCGGACGTTGATCATTAGCGTGGACCGTGCCGTGGACATCTCTCTTCTTCTCTCGATGACCGACCGGGCGGCCCCGCTGGCCGCCCCGTCGGCCATGCACCCGGAGTCCTGGCAGCTGGGCGCGCAGGTGGAGGCCTGGGCCCGCGGCCGCGGCCTGGTGCTCGGAGACCCGGACACCTCGCCGCTCGGCCGCGCCCGCTGCGAGCGGCTGGCCGCCCGCGTCTTCCCCGACGCCGACCTGGCCGCCGTCGACCTGTTCGCCCGCTGGCTCACCTGGACGCTCGCGCTGGACGACACCCTCGACCATCCGCCGCTCGCCGACAGCGGCAGCGCCGTGCACGCCCTGTACGACGACCTGCTGCGCGCGATGCGCCGCGGCCACGCCCGCCCCGGCGCCCGCCCGCTGGAGTCGGCCCTGGTCGAGCTGTGGCAGGCCACGTCCAAGGGGATGAGCCGGGACTGGCGCCGCCGGTTCATGCTGCAACTGGAGGCGCACCGCGACGGCTGCGCCGAGGAGGCCGTCAACCGGCGCATCCGGCACGTCCCGACGCCGGCGGAGTACCTGCCGCTGCGCCGCCGCGCGTGCGGGCCGTTCCTGTACGACCTGGTCGAGCCGGTGCTCGGCGTCGAACTGCCCGCGCGGCTGCTGCGCACGCCGTGCTGGCTGACCCTCGCCGAGAGCGTCGCCGACGTCGTCGCCTGGTCCAACGACCTCGCCTCGCACGAGATGGAGAGCGCGCGCGGCGACGTGCACGGCCTGCCCGCCGTCCTGGCCGCCGCGCACGGCCTGCCGCCGGAACGGGCCGCCGCCGCGGTGGCCGACCGCGTCGCCGACCGCCTGGAGCAGGCCTGGAAGGCAGCCCGCCGGCTGCCCGAGATGCTCGACCGCCTGCAGCTCACGGTCGCGCAGCGCGCCGCCGCCGCGCAGGTCGTCAAGATCCTCCTGGACACCCCCCGCGCGCACCTGGACTGGCTCGCCGAGTCCGGCCGCTACGAATCCGCCGCCCCCGCCCAACTCCGCCTCGACGCGTTGTCTGATTGCAGGGTCCTTGGCGTCGGGCGATAGAACGCCCTCCTTCGGCGGACCCTGCGGGCGATCGCTGCATCGCTCCGACTCGCCCTGGGGGCTCGCTGCGCGATCGGATTCTCGCTTCGCTTGAATCCGGCTTCGCTCGCGATCGCAACGCTCGGGTCACCGAACGGCCGGGTCAAAGACGATCGTCTGATCGTCGGCGGTCCGCGTTCTCCACAGGTCAGTGGGTGGATGTCTGTGCGGAGGCGGTTAGGGCGTCGCCGCTCGGGGTGCGGGTGTAGAGGACCCGGCGGCCCAGGCGGTGGCCGGTGACCAGGCCGCAGGCGCGCAGGACGCCGAGGTGCTGGCTGACCGCGCCGGCGGTCACGCCCATCCGTCCGGCCAGCTCCGTCGTGGACGCGGGCGTGGCAAGCGCGGTGAGCAGCTCGGCGCGGCGGCGGCCGATCAGCGCGGCGAGGGCGTGCGGGGCCGCACCGCGGTCGCGGCCGGTCTCCCACAGCGTCGCCACGCCGTTCGGCGGGTAGCTGAGCATGGGCTGGTAGGGCGGCATCATCACCGACACGTTCGGCCACACGAACGCGCTCGGGACCAGCAGCAGCCCGCGGCCCAGGAGTTCGCCGCGGAAGTCCCAGCGCCGGTCGACCGTGAGGGTGCCGGCGTTCCACGAGACGTCCTCGTGCAGGTCGCCGAAGACGCCGGCGGCGCCCTGCGCGGCGAGCGCGCGGGTGCGGCGCAGGACGTCCCCTTCGAGGAGGTCGCGCAGCCGCGGCCAGTACGGTTCGACGGCCGCGGACCAGTACCGCTCCAGCAGGCCGGCGAGCGTCTCCAGGGTGCGTTCGGGGGCGGCGGCCATCGCCAGGCGCGCCGGGTCCGCGCGGCGCCCCGGCTCGGTCCAGCGCAGCTCGTCCGCGACGACCTCGGGCGGCGTGTTGCGGACGGTCTCCAGTTCGGCGGCCAGGTCGGGCAGCGGCGTGTCCGGCGGCGGGGTGAGGAAGTCCGGGATGTACCCCCAGGGCGGGACGGCCGCCATCAGCGGCTCCATGTCGAGGCCGCGCAGCCGGGGCCGGACGCCGTGCACCCACGGCAGGTGCAGCGCGTGGCCCGACGGGTCGGTGAGCACCCGCAGGCTGCGGACCAGCTCCCACAGTGGTGAGAACGCGAACCGGACGCGCGCGGCGTCGTCCGGCGCGAACACGAACTCGATCACGGCGCGACCCCGGTCATTTAGCCCACACTAAATCAATGCCGTCGTCCGCCGCGTTCCCGGACCATCGTGCAAGTGACCACCATGGACGACACTCCTGTCGGTCCCCCGCCGGGCCGGATCGCGGCGTTCCTGCGGCCGCGGGTCGGCGGCCTGCCGCGGACGTTCTGGGTGCTGTGGGCGGGCTCGCTGCTCAACCGGCTCGGCACGATGGTCGAGCCGTTCCTCGGCCTGTACCTGACCACGGCGCGGGGCCTGTCGCTCGGGCAGGCGGGCGCGGTGATGGCCGTGCTCGGCGCCGGCTCGTTCGGCGGGCAGCTCGCGGGCGGCGCGCTCGCCGACCGGCTCGGCCGGCGCGTGACCCTGACCGGCGCGACCGTCGGCACGGGCGCGGCGATGCTGGCGCTCGGCCACGCGCACGGGATCGCGATGATCACGGTGTCGGCGCTCGCCCTCGGCCTGCTGCTCGACATGTACCGCCCCGCGGCCCAGGCGATGGTCGCCGACATCATCTCCCCGGCGGAGCGGCCGCGCGCGTTCGGGCTGCTGTTCTGGGCCGTCAACCTCGGCTGGGCGTTCTCGATGGTGCTCGGCGGCACCCTCGCCCGCGAGGGCTTCCAGCTGCTGTTCTGGATCGACGCGCTCACCTGCGCGGCGTTCGGGCTGCTGGTGTGGCGCGCCGTCCCGGAGACCCGGACGCGCGGCGCCGGTGAGGACGCCGGGACGGGCGGGTTCGGCCGGGTGCTGCGCGACCGGGTCATGGTCGGCTACGCGGCCGTCATGCTGTGCTACACGTTCGTGCTGATGCAGTGCATGACGACGATGCCGCTGGCGATGCGGGAGGTCGGGCTGGGGCCGCAGGACTACGGCATCGCCATCGCCGCCAACGGCGTGCTGATCATCATCGTGCAGCCGCTCGTCGGCGCGTGGCTGAGCCGGCGCGACCACAGCCTGGTCATGGTCGCCGGGTTCGTGCTCGTCGGCACCGGTTACGGACTGACCGCGCTGATGTCCTCGCTGCCCGGCTACGCCGCGGCGATCCTGGTGTGGACGCTCGGCGAGATCACCGCCGCGTCCGTGCTGCAGGCCGTCGTCGCCGACCTCGCGCCGCCGCACCTGCGCGGCCGCTACAGCGGCCTGTACGGGATGGCGTGGTCGGGCGGGTTCCTGCTGGCGCCGCTCGGCGGCACCCAGCTGCTCGGCGCCGGCGGGCCGGCGCTGCTCTGGCCCAGCTGCGCCGCCCTGGCCCTCACCGCCGCCGCCGGGCAGCTCGCGCTCGCCCCGGCGATCCGGCGGCGCCGCGCCGCGGTGATCGACACCACCTTTTCGTCATAGTGACGACACCACCGCGGCCGAACTAGGCTGGAGCCGTGGCACAGCTCAGGATCGCGCTCGCGCAGGTGAACCCGACCGTCGGCGACCTCGGCGGCAACGCCGACCTGATCGTGGAATGGGCCCGCCGCGCCGCCGGCGCGGGCGCGCACCTGGTCGCCTTCCCCGAGATGATGCTGACCGGATACCCGGTCGAGGACCTCGCGCTGCGCGCGTCCTTCGTCGAGGCGTCCCGGCGCGCCCTGGAACACCTCGCCGCGCGCCTCGCCGGCGAGGGCCTCGGCGACCTGCCCGTCGTCACCGGCCACCTCGACCGCCCGCCGGTCGGCCTCGTCCGCGCCGGGCAGCCGTCCGGCCTGCCGCTGAACGCCGCCGCGTGGCTGCACGGCGGCGAGGTGCTCGTCCGGTCGGCCAAGCACCACCTGCCCAACTACGGCGTGTTCGACGAGTACCGCATCTTCGTGCGCGGCGACCGGCTGCCCGTGGTCCGCGTCCACGGCGTCGACGTCGCCACCGCCATCTGCGAGGACCTCTGGCAGGACGGCGGCCCGGTCAGCGTCGCCGGCGAGGCCGGCGCCGGACTGCTGCTCGTCCTCAACGCCTCCCCCTACGAGCGCAACAAGGACGACGTCCGCCTCGGCCTGTGCGCCGGGCGCGCCCGCGAGGCCGGCTGCGCGCTCGCCTACGTCAACATGGTCGGCGGCCAGGACGAGCTGGTCTTCGACGGCGACTCCGTCATCGTCGGCCCGGACGGCTCGCTGCTCGCCCGCGCCCCCCAGTTCACCGACCACCTCCTCGTCGCCGACCTAGCGCTGCCCGCCGCCGACCCCGCCGCCGCACCGGGCCGCACCCCGGTCGACGCCCACGACGGCACCGCCATCACCATCGACCGGCTCGAACTGTCCGCCGACCCGCTGCCCGCCTACCCGGTCGCGCCGCAGACCGTCGCCGAACCCCTCGACGACATGGCCGAGGTGTACGGGGCGCTCGTCCTCGGCACCCGCGACTACATCCGCAAGAACGGCTTCCGCTCCGTCATCCTCGGCCTGTCCGGCGGCATCGACTCCGCCCTCGTCGCCACCATCGCCTCCGACGCCATCGGCCCGGAGAACGTGCACGCCGTCCTGCTGCCGAGCCGCTACTCCTCCGAGGGCTCCGTCACCGACGCCGAGGACCTCGTCAAACGCCAGGGGATCAACGCCCGGACCGTCCCGATCGCCGCGATGGTCGAAGCGTTCGAGGCCGAACTGGACCTGCACGGCCTCGCCGCCGAGAACCTCCAGGCCCGCATCCGCGCCAACGTCTGGATGGGCCTGTCCAACGAGCACGGGCACCTCGTGCTCACCGGCGGCAACAAGAGCGAGCTCGCCACCGGCTACTCCACCCTCTACGGCGACTCCGCGGGCGGCTTCGGGCCCATCAAGGACGTCTTCAAGACCACCGTCTGGGACCTCGCCCGCTGGCGCAACGCCCGGGCGGGCGCGGACCTGCCGTTCCTGCACCCGTTCGCGCAGGAGCCCATCCCGCAGGTGATCATCGACAAGGAGCCGTCCGCCGAGCTGCGCCCCGGCCAGCGCGACATCGACAGCCTGCCCGACTACTCCGTCCTCGACCCGCTCCTCGCCGACTACGTCGAACGCGACCTCGGCCGCGACGCCCTCGTCGCCGCCGGCCACGACCCTGACCTCGCCGACCGGGTCATCCGCCTGGTCGACCTCGCCGAGTACAAGCGCCGCCAGTACCCGCCCGGCCCCAAGATCACCCCGAAGAACTTCGGCCGCGACCGCCGCCTCCCCATCACCACCCGCTGGCGCGAGCGTTGAGCCCTGCCGGCCCAGGGGGGCGACCCCCTGGAACCCCCGTCACGACCGACGGGCCGTTTCCCGCTCCGCTCGCTGCACTCGCTCCGCGTGCCCGCACGTGACCCGTGGCCGAGGTTCGAACGAACCGGGCCGCGGCCCCCTCATCGCAGGGGTGCGATTCACTCCCTGTGATGGCTTTCGCCGGGCCAGGCGGAGTCGAGGTCGACCGGGTCGGGGTCGATGCCGGGGACGATCTGCTCGCACCAGACGACCTTGCCCGCGGCGGTGCGGCGGGTGCCCCAGCGGTGCGCGAGCTGGCTGACGACGAGGAGGCCGCGGCCGTTCTCGTCGTCGTCCTCGGCGCGGCGCAGCCGGGGCAGCGCGGCGGAGCGGTCCAGAACCTCGCAAACGAGGGTGCGCTCGAAGAGCAGGCGCAGCTCGATCGGGCCGGGGGCGTAGCGCAGGGCGTTGGTGATGAGCTCGGACGCGAGGAGTTCGGTGGTGTAGTCCAGCTCCTCCAGGCCCCACACCGCCAGCTGGGTGCGGACGAGGCCGCGGGCGCGGCGGACGGCGGCGGGGTCGGCGGGCAGCGTCCAGGAGACGAACTTGTCCTCGGGGATGCGGCGCAGCCGGGCGATGAGCACGGCGATGTCGTCGCGGTGCTGGTCGGCGTAGACGCCGGCGAGGGTGGCCTTGGCGAGGTCCTCCATCGGGCGGTCGACGGCGCCGGGGCCGAAGATGCCCTTGAGGCGGGCGAGGCCGTCGTCGATGTCGCGGCCGCGGTTCTCGACGAGGCCGTCGGTGTAGATGACGAACAGGCTGCCGTCCTCGACGGTGAACTCGCGGCTCTCGATGGCGGCGCCGCCGGCGACGCCGAGCGGCGGGGCGGGCGGGACGGTGAGGTACTCGGTGTCGCCGGACGGGCCCGCCAGCAGCGGCGGCAGGTGCCCGGCGGAGGCGATCTCGATGGTGCCGGTGGTGGCGTCGTAGACCGCGTACACGCAGGTGGCGAAGTGCGGCTCCTGCTCGCCGAGCTCGATCATCAGCTCGTGCATGACGTGCAGGGCGTCGGCGGGCGGCAGTTCGAGGTTGGCGAGGGTGTGCAGGGCGGTGCGCAGCCGGCCCATGGTGACGGCGGCGCGCACGCCGTGCCCGGCGACGTCGCCGACGATCAGCGCGACGCGGGCGCCGGGCAGCGCGATCGACTCGTACCAGTCGCCGCCGACCTCGACGAGCTTGCTGCCGGGCAGGTAGCGGTGCCGGACCTCGACCGAGGACGGCGCGGACAGCCGCAATGGCAGCAGGCTGCGCTGCAGCGCGAGCGCGGTGGAGCGCTCGCGGCTGAACTGCCGGGCGTTGTCGATGACGATCGCGGCGCGGGCGGCGAACTCCATGCCGATCTCGACGTCGTAGGCGTCGAACTTGCGGAAGCCGGGGATGCGGGTGCAGGCGATGAAGCCGAGCAGGGTGTCGCTGGCGATCATCGGCAGCAGCACCATGGAGACGCCGGCGAGCAGGTCGCCGGCGGGGCGGCGGCGCCACTTGTCGCCGATGTCGCCGGCCGCCTCGGCGTCGACGTGCGGCAGGTGGACGGGCTGGGCGGTCTCCATCACCTGCCGGTAGGGGGTGCCCTCGGGGAACACCAGCACCTCGCCGACGGGGAAGGTGGCGCCCCACCCGGGGTTGCCGTCGTCGGAGGTGACGGCGATGCGGCGCAGGACCGCGGCGCCGGACTCGCTGTGCACCTCGTCGGCGGCGACGAGGCTCTCCAGCACGAGCACGGAGGCGGCGTTGCAGTAGTGCGGGACGACGACGTCGACGAGGCCGCGGGCGGACTGGTCGAGGTCGAGGGACGCGCCGAACCGGGTGAGCTGGTCGTCCATCAGGGCGCGCCGCATCAGGGCCGGGTCCTGGTAGCGCTCGCTGGGCGGCAGCGGCACCCGGACGTACAGCAGGCCGGCGGGGCCGGTGCCGTTCTCGCCGCCGAGCATCGGCTGGGCGGTGACGACCGCGTCCGGGGAGGGGCCGCCGTCGCCGCGCGGGACGGCCAGCACGGCGGTGCGCTCCTGGCCGGCGGCCAGCGCCTCCAGCAGCGTCTCGAGCTCGGCCTTGGCCTCGTCGGCGACGAGGTCGGCGGCCGGGCGGCCGATCAGCTCCTGCGGGGCGCGGCCGACGACGGCCGCGGCGTTCGGGCCGCACTGGACGATCCGCCGGGCCCCGTCCACGCCCAGGACCAGGGTCCGGGACGCCGAATCGGTGGCGGGCGCATCGCCTCGCGGCGCCATGACGGATCTCACCTGACGCGCTCCAGACAGCCGGTCGTCTCAGCACTACCCAGCGACAGTATGGGGCATGACACGTGATCGGCGGGAGAAGATCACGGTTACCGCACCGAAAACCGTGCGGTAGGCGGGTTCCCGGGCGCCGTCTCCCGTGGGGAGCGGACCCCGGCGCCCCTCGGGAAGAGGCGCCGGCTCCGGTCAGGACGGCGCGCCGATCCCCCTCAGCAGGGAGTCGACGACCGCCTCCGCGTATCCCTCGGGGAGGGTCTCCTGCGGGGTCTTCGTGGACAGCGACCCGACCAGCATCGAGATGGCGACCTCGAGGTCGACGTCCGCCCGCAGCTCCCCGGTCTCGATGCCGCGCCGCAGCACCCCGCGGATGACGGCGCGGCGCGGCTCGATGACGTCCTGCTTGTAGCGGGCGAACAGCTCGGGGTACTTCTCCGCGCCGCCGACCACGTTCCAGAAGCAGCGCGAGTAGCGCTTCTTGCGCTCGGCGGCGAGGGTCCGCGCGATCTCCAGGAGGTCCTCGCGGGCGGACACCCCGGACGGCGCGGGCAGCTCGCCCTTCGCCGCGCCGAGGGCGCCCACGATCAGCGTCTCCTTGCTGGGCCAGCGCCGGTAGATCGTCGTCTTGCCGACGCCGGCCCGGGCGGCCACCGCCTCGATGGAGACGCCGGCCACCCCGGACTCCGCGGCGAGCAGGTCGAGGGTGGCCTCGATGATGGCCTTCTCGGCCCGCTCGCTGCGCGGACGTCCCGGCGCGCGGTTGGTCGTCGTGTCGCTCATGTCAGGCTCACGTTCTCACACGCGCGCCTTCTCCGGCTCGGAGGCCGCCTGCTCCTCCTCCGCCGCGGGGGCGGCGGCGCCGCGTCCGGGCATCCACTTCAGGACGACCAGGGCGCCGAGGAACGACACGACGGCGGCGGCGATCGACGCGGTGTGCATGGCGTGCACGAACGCGGTGTCGGCGGGGCCGACCAGGCCCTGGCCCGCGGTGCCCATCCGGGCGGCGACGGCGTGCGCGCCCTCGATGGACTCGCCGGCGGCCTCGCGGGCGCCGGCGGGCAGCGCGGCGAGCCGGTCGTGCAGGTCGCCGCGGTACACCGACGCGACGACGGAGCCGAGGACGGCGACGCCCATCGCGACCGCGACCTGCCGGGCGACGTTGTTGACGGCCGATCCGGCGCCGGCCTTCTCGCGCGG
The DNA here is from genome assembly GCF_041951385.1 of Actinomadura sp. NTSP31. Taxonomy (NCBI): domain Bacteria; kingdom Bacillati; phylum Actinomycetota; class Actinomycetes; order Streptosporangiales; family Thermomonosporaceae; genus Actinomadura; species Actinomadura sp. NTSP31. The sequence continues at coordinate 150,162 of NZ_JBGNUT010000013.1, forward strand.
CAGCGCGGACATGACCGACTCGGTCGCGGGCGGCATCACGTTGGCCATCCCGGCGCCCTGCACGAAGAACACCACGCCGAGGATCCACATGGGGGTGTCCGTGCCGACGAACTGGTAGCTCGCCAGCGCGACGGTGACCAGCAGCAGCCCGGACGTGCAGACGGCCTTGGCGCCGAAGCGGCGGACCATGCCCGCGCTGCGCGGGGAGAAGATCAGCTGGGCGGCGGCGAAGGGCAGCACCATCGCGCCGGACTCCAGCGCGCTGAGCCCCCGCACGGACTGCATGTAGAAGCTGGTGAAGAAGAACACGCCGGTCGCCGCGAAGAAGCACAGCGCGATGGACGCGACGGCGGACGACATGCGGGGGTCCTTGAAGAGCCGGACGTCGAAGGCCGGCGAGGCCGTGCGGGCCTCGTGCCAGACGAACAGGGCGAGGACGGCGAGGCCGGCGAGGATCGGGCCGAGGGTGCTCAGGGCGAGCCATTCGCCCTTGTCGCCGCCCTGGATGATGCCGTACGACACCACGACCAGGCCGACGACCGACAGCACGACGCCGATCGGGTCGAGCCGTCCGGGGCTGGGGTTGCGCGACTCGGGCACCAGGAACGCGATCAGCGTGACGCCGGCGACGATGACCGGCACGTTGATGAGGAAGACCGAGCCCCACCAGAAGTGGGCGAGCAGCAGGCCGCCGGTGAGCGGGCCGATGGCGACGCCGAGGCCGACGGCGCCGGCCCAGATGCCGATGGCGCGGGCGCGCTCGTGCGGCTCGAACACGTTGGAGATGATCGACAGCGTCTGCGGCATGATCGCGGCGCCGCCGAGGCCCATCAGGGCGCGGGCGTAGATGAGCTGGTCGGGCGACTGGGCGTACGCCGACGCCAGCGAGGCGAGGGCGAACACGGCCATGCCGCCCATGAGCACGCGCTTGCGGCCGATCCGGTCGCCGATGACGCCGAAGGTGAACAGCAGGCCGGCGAAGACCAGCGTGTAGGAGTTGATCGACCACTCGAGCTGGCTCTGGGTGGCGCCGAGGCCCTTCGCGGGGTCGGCGATGGTCTTGAGCGCGACGTTGAGGATGGTGTTGTCGAGCACCACCACCAGCAGGCTCACGGTCAGGACGCCGAGGATGTACCACCGGCGCCGCTGGACGGTCTGGGAGTCCACAGTGCTCCTTGGATCGTGGACGGGGGAATGCGATACGGCTACGTCTCGTTTCGTCAGGAGCGTACGCCGCAATGCATCGATACGCAACCGTAGCGTTTCGTATTTTGTTCCGGCCGGGCGCCGGAAAGATCCGGGAATCTCGGGGGCTACCCGAATCGTTTTCGAAGTGGCACCATCGGATCCGTCTGGGTACGCCACCGTGGCGCCTCAAGACCGGAGGTTCTGCATGTCTTCTTCTGTAGCGCCGCCCGCACAGCCGACCGCACTGTACGGCGGTACCGGCGGGCGACGGGTCACCGTACGCGACATCGCGGCCGCCAAGGAGCGGCACGAGAAGTGGCCGATGCTCACCGCCTACGACGCCCTCACCGCGCGGATCTTCGACGAGGCCGGCATCCCCGTGCTGCTCGTCGGCGACTCCGCCGCCATGGTCGTCTACGGCTACGACTCGACCATCCCGGTCACCGTCGACGACCTGATCCCCCTCGCCGCGGCCGTCGTCCGCGGCTCCAAGCGCGCGATGGTCGTCGCCGACCTGCCGTTCGGCTCGTACCAGACCGGCATCCCCGAGGCGCTCGCCGCCGCCACCCGCTTCCTCAAGGAGACCGGCGCGCACGCCGTCAAGGTGGAGGGCGGCCGCCGGATCCTCCCGCAGGTCGAGGCGATGGTCGCGGCGGGCATCCCGGTGATGGGCCACCTCGGCCTCACCCCGCAGTCGGTGAACGTCTTCGGCGGCTACCGGGTGCAGGGCCGCGGCCAGGCGGGCGAGGAGCTGATGTCCGACGCCAAGGCCCTGGAGGCCGCCGGCGCGTTCTCCGTCGTGCTCGAATGCGTCCCCGAGGACCTCGCCGGCCGCGTCACCTCGTCGCTGTCCATCCCGACGATCGGCATCGGCGGCGGCAACCAGACCGACGCGCAGGTGCTGGTCTGGCAGGACATGGCCGGGCTCACCCCGCACACCGCCAAGTTCGTCAAGAAGTTCGCCGACATCGGCGGCGTGCTCGGCGACGCCGCCCGCACCTACGCCGAAGAGGTCGTCAGCGGCGTCTACCCCGCCGCCGAGCACACCTACCACTGAGTCCGCGCCCCGGAGGGCGGGCCGTCCCGCCCCCGGCAACGAAGGCCAGCACCGGTCCCGTCACCGACCCACCCCGGTGACGGGACGACCGCCCGCGCGGTCGCGTCTCGCCCGACGCGACCGTGCGGGCGTTCCCATCGCGCCGCCCGGGCTCCGGGTCACTGGTCGGGGTTCGAGCGGACCATCTCGGCGCGCTGGTCGCCGTCGCCCCCCGCGCGGGCCTGCCCGTTGCGCGGCGGCGGGACGCGGGACGGGGCGTCCGCCACGATCTCGTCCCGCAGCGTGTCGACGGCGGAGCGCAGCACGTCCGGGCCCGCCACGTTCATCAGCAGCAGCCCCAGGTTGAGGGCCATCTGCCCGTCGGTCATCTCGCTGCCGGCGAGGGCGTCCACCGCGGTGCGCAGGTCCGCCTGGTCCTCGGCGGAGACGTTCTGCAGCAGGCCGAGGCAGTACGTCGGCAGCGCCAGCCGCGACTTGGCGAACGAGACCCCGCGCATGATCTCCCCCGCCTCCTGCGCGCGGGTCTTGGCCTGCATCCGGTCGACGCCGCGGTCCGCGGCGGCCAGCAGCGAGGTCAGCAGCGTGCTCGGCCCGACCGCGACGTCCTCGTCGCCGACGCGGACGGTGAACACCGCGCTGCGGAACACCATCATCGAGCCGAGGCTGGCGACCAGCACCTGCGTCGCCGCCGCCACGTGCGGCGACGCCACCCCGAAGCGCCAGCCGAAGGTGTGCAGGAGCAGCAGCGACCCGGCGCCCGCTCCCCCGTTGATCAGCACGTACGCCCAGGTGCTCGGCACCCGGACCAGCGTGGTGGGGCGGTCCCGGTACCGGCTGACCAGCTCGGCGACGCCGACCAGGCAGCTCAGCGAGACCGCGACCAGGTATCCGGCCATCCGGCTCCGATCAGCGCCCGGTCAGCCGGACGACCTCGTCGATCTCCCGCTCGATCGCGACCAGCCCCCGGTCGTGCAGCCGCTCGACCGCGTCGGCCACCTCCAGCAGCCCGAGCCCGGTCGCGTGCCGGATCTCCGCCAGCGACAGCGGCCCGCTCGCACACCGCAACTGGTCGAGCACCCGGACATGGGCGTCGTCGTCGCCGCTGCCGCCCGCGCCCGCCTCACCGAAGTCGCCCCGCGCGCGCGGGGCCTCGGGGGCGCCCGGCGCGGCCGGCCCCCCGGTGCTCCCGGTGCCGGCGGTGCCGGCGGTGCGGCCCGGAGGGGCCAGGAACGTGCTCCACGGGTCCGCGGACCGGATCTGCCTCATCTTCACCTGCCCTGTCGCAAGCCGATCATAGGCGGCGCCGGAGCCGGTGCGGCGGAACCGCCGCAACATCTCCCACGGCGGGCGACGGCGTCCCGCGCCGCGCCCGCCCGTCTCGTCCATGCCCCAACGTCAGCACTTGGACGCGCCGCCGTCGGCTACCGCTCCCGCCATTGTCGCCTTTCCTGGCCGGAACGCGCCACGCCCGCCCGCCAACGCGCCCCGGAAGGCGCCGGTCAGACGTCGGTGATGCGCAGGCCCGCGTGGGCCTTGTAGCGGCGGTTCATCGAGATGAGGTTGGCGGTGAACGCCTCGACCTGGCCGGCGTTGTGCAGCCGGCCGCCGTAGACGCCGCGCATGCCGGGGATGCGCCCGGCGAGCGCCTGCACCAGGTCGGTCGCCTCCCGGTCGTTGCCGAGGACGAGGACGTCCAGCTCCATCTCCTCCACCTCGGGGTCGAGCAGCAGCTTGGCGGACACGTGGTGGAACGCGGCCACGACCCGGCTCTCCGTCAGGACGGCGGCGGCCTGCTCGGCGGCGCTGCCCTCCTCGACCGGCAGCGCGAACGCGCCCTTGCCCTTCTCGAAGCCGAGCGGGTTCACGCAGTCCACGACGATCTTGCCGGCGAGGGCCTCGCGCAGCGACTCCAGCAGCGCCTTGTGCCCGTCCCACGGCACCGCGACGACCACCACGTCGGCGCCGCTCGCGGCGGCCGCGTTCTCGGCGCCCGAGACGGGCAGGTCCGCGCCCAGGTCGTCGGCGGCCTGCTGCGCTCGCTCCGCCTTCCGCGACCCGATGACCACCCGGTGGCCGGCCAGCGCGAACCGGCGCGCCAGGCCCTTGCCCTGGTCCCCGGTGCCGCCGAGGATCCCGATGGTCAGGCCGCTCACGTCGGGGAGGTCGTAGGGCGTCTTCTGCTGCTGCTCAGTCATGCCGCCGAGTCTGCCAGGCGGCCTCCGCGCGGCTTCGCGGCGCCCTCCCGGGTCGCGCGAAACCGGCGTGGCGCCCGCGTCCCGTGCGGCACCATGGTGCGGTGGACGCCGAGCAGATCGTGATGTTGCGCGAGGTGCTGTCCGCCACCGGCTGGCTGGAGCGCACGCAGCACTTCGGGCGCGCCCTGCGGGTCACCTCCCGCACCCCCGGCGGGCTGCTGCTCGTCGGCACGCCCGCGGGCGACCCCTGGCACCTGGCCGCGCACCTGGACGACGAGGCCCGGCTCGGCGACGCCCCGGGCCTGGCGCCCACGCTGGTGCGCTGGTCGCCGCCGCGGGACGCGCCGCCCCACCTGAGCATCGGGCTGTCCCGGCTGGAGGAGGCGCGGCGCGGCGAGACGCTGTTCGTGGTCGCCGAGGACGAGGCGCCCGCGCCGCTGCTCGAACGCGTCGACGACGCCCGCCGCGTCGGCGCGACGATCCTCGCGCTGGACGGCGGCGACCGCGACCTGGAGGACCTGGCGCACGAGGCGCTGACCGTCCCGCCCGGCGAGGCGCTGCTGTCGTTCGACGGCGCGCAGCACCTGGTGAGCGCCGCGGCGGGCGAGGAGCCCGCGCGCGGCGCCCGCGGCCTGCGGCACCGCCTCGCCCGGCTGCTCGAGGCGGTGACCGGCCCGACCGTCGACTAGCCCGCCGGTCCTCTGGTCCTCGCCGTCGGCTAGTCCTCGTTGTCCTTGCGCCACGCCTCGTTGCGCTCGCGCGCCAGCGCCAGCGCGCCGGCCGCGGCGCTCTCGGTCGGGTACGGGCCCATCCGGTCCTTGTCCGGGCAGCCGGCCCCGTGCTCGACCTTCATGTGCTTCAGGCAGAACCACCAGTCACCGTCGTCACCGGCCATCGGCGCTCCTTCCGATCATGGCTCGCGCGGGATTCGTTGCCGCGATCCCGCTGACTACACTCCATCACTATGACGACCCAGCTTCTCCGTCCCGGCAACGTCTCGCCCATGCGCAAGGTCCCGGCGCAGATTCCGCGCCCGGAGTACGTGGGGAAGAAGCGGCCGAAGACCGGCGAGCCGGACGTCAAGACACCTGAGATCATCGAGCGGATGCGGGTCGCCGGCAAGATCGCCGCGCAGGCGCTGGAGGAGGTCGGCAAGCACGTCCGGCCCGGCGTCACCACCGACGAGCTCGACCGCATCGGGCACGAGTACATGCTCGACCACGGCGCCTACCCCTCCACCCTCGGCTACCGGGGCTTCCCGAAGTCGCTTTGCACCTCGATCAACGAGGTGATCTGCCACGGCATCCCCGACGACACGGTGCTGCGCGACGGCGACATCATCAACGTCGACATCACCGCGTTCATCGACGGCGTGCACGGCGACACCGACGCGACGTTCCTGTGCGGCGACGTGGACGAGGAGTCGCGGCTGCTGGTGGAGCGCACCCGCGAGGCGACGATGCGGGGCATCAGGGCGGTCAAGCCGGGGCGCGCGCTGAACGTGATCGGGCGGGTCATCGAGTCCTACGCCAAGCGGTTCGGGTACGGGGTGGTCCGCGACTTCACCGGGCACGGCATCGGCACCACGTTCCACTCGGGCCTGGTCGTCCCGCACTACGACGACCCGAATGCCACGACGATCATCGAGCCGGGCATGACGTTCACCGTCGAGCCGATGCTGACGCTCGGCAGCCACGACTACGACATCTGGGACGACGGCTGGACCGTGGTCACCAAGGACCGCAGGCGCACCGCGCAGTTCGAGCACACGCTGCTGGTGACCGAGGACGGCCACGAAATCCTCACCCTCCCGTGACCCCACCGTCGACCTAGAGTCCCGTTCAGCCCGCGATCCGGCCGGGAGAATCCGCCAGATGAACGCGCCAGCGCCGTACGAGCCGAGGGTTCCGTCCGACAGCATGCCTCCCGGGCGGGCCGCGCTGAGCGTGACGTGGGCGGCACTGCCGTTCCTGACGCTGGGGTACGCGACGCCGTTCACGTTCGCGGCGGCGGCGCTGTGGCGGCGCAGCGCGCATCTGCTGGTGTCGTCGGTGGTCTACATCGGCGTGTTCGCGCTGATGCTGTACCTGCTGCCCGACATCGGCAAGGAGGACGGCACGCAGCAGGCGGTGGGGGTGCTGCTGTTCTTCCTGGCCGTGGTGGGCTGCGGGCACGCGTTCCTGATCCGGCGCCGGGTGTTCGACCCGCACGGGCTGGCGGGCATCGACAACGAGGCCGTCGTGGAGCGGGTGCGGCGGCAGCGGCTGCTGCGCGAGAAGGCGCGTGAGCTGGCGGCGGGCGACCCGGGCCTGGCCAAGGAGCTGCGGATCGGCCGCCCCGACCTGCCGCGCCAGTTCAAGGACGGCGGCCTGGTCGACGTCAACCACGCGCCGGCGGAGGCGCTGACGCTGCTGCCCGGCATCACCCCGGAGCTGGCGGAGAAGATCGAGCGGGTGCGGGCGGAGGCCGGCGGGTTCATGTCCGTCGAGGAGATGTCCGTGGTGGCGGGCCTGCCGCCGCAGCTGACCGGCGACCTCGCCGACTACGCCGTCTTCATCCGCTAGCGGGGCGGCTTCATTCGCCGGCGGGGCCGTCTTCATCGGGCGATCGCGGGTATGTGGCGGGCGTGACGGAGAAGAAGGGCAAGAAGGACACGCGGAAGGGCGGGGACCGGCTCGCCGAGTACCGCGGCAAGCGCGACCCCCACCGGACGCCCGAGCCCGTCCCCGCGGAGAGGGCGCTCCCGCACGGCGACGACGACACGTTCGTCGTCCAGGAGCACCACGCGTCCAGCCTGCACTGGGACCTGCGCTTCGAGCGGGACGGCGTGCTGGTCTCCTGGGCGGTGCCGAAGGGCCTGCCGTGGAGCCCGGAGACGAACCATCTGGCCGTCCACACCGAGGACCATCCGCTCGAGTACGCCACGTTCGAGGGCGACATCCCGCAGGACGAGTACGGCAGCGGCAAGGTGCTGATCTGGGACCGCGGGACGTACGAGACGGAGAAGTGGTCCGAGCGCGAGGTGAAGGTCGTCGTGCACGGCTCGCGGGTGTCGGGCCGGTACGTACTGTTCCGGACGCGCGGCAAGAACTGGATGATCCACCGGATGGACCCGCCGGCGGACCCGGACGCCGAGCCGCTGCCGGAGTCGCTGCGCCCGATGCGCCCCGCGCGCAGGGCCCGGCTGCCGCGCGACCAGGACGCCTGGGGCTTCGAGTTCGCGTGGGGCGGCCGGCGGCTGCTGGCCTACGTGGAGGGCGGCCGGACGCGGTTCACCGACGGCCGGGGCCGCGCGGTGGACGGCCCCGGCGGGCTCGGCTCGCGGCTCGGCGGGCAGCTCGGCGCCCGCCCGGCGGTGCTGGACGGCGAGCTGGCCGTGCTGGACGGCCGCGAGACCTACATGATCTTCGATGTGCCGCACCTGGACGGGCGGCCGCTGCTCGGCGTCCCCTACCGCGAGCGCCGGGACCGGCTGGACGGGCTGGACCTGTCGGGCCCGCGCTGGCAGACGGCGCCGTGGTATCCGGGCGACGGCGACGCGGTGCGGGAGACCGCCGCCGCGCAGGGCCTGCCCGGCGTGGTCGCCAAGCGCCTGGACTCCCCGTACGAGCCGGGCGAGGAGTCCGGCGCCTGGCGGCTGATCGAGTCGCCCGCGCGCAAGCGCTGAGACTCCGCGCGCGAGCGCCTGAGACCCTTCGCGCGAGCGCCGGGTATCAGTACGCGACCGTGATGCGGCGGCCGATCGCCTCGTTCTTCTCCAGCTCGTCGACCAGCGCGACGGCGTAGTCCTCGGCGCTGATGCGGCTGTCGCCCTCGGCGTCGCGCAGCAGCCGGTCGCCGCCGAGGCGGAAGGTCCCGGTGCGCTCGCCCGGCTCGATCACCGCCGCGGGTGAGACGTAGGTCCAGTCCAGGTCGCCCGCCTCGGCGCGGATGACGTCGAGCAGCGCGGCGTGGGCCAGCGCCTCGGGCTTGTACGCCTCGACGAAGCCCGGTTCGTCCACGTGCCGGACGCCCGGCGCGACCTCCAGGCTGCCCGCGCCGCCGACCACGACCAGCCGCCGGACCCCCGCCCGGCGCACCGCGTCCAGCACGGCGCGGCCCGCCTCCAGCACCGGCCCCTCGGGGTCGGACCCGTCGCGGGGCGGGGAGATCGCCACCACCACCGCGTCGTGGCCCTCCGCCAGCGCGGCCACGGCGGCGGCGTCGGCCGCGTCCGCCTTCCGGGTGCCCTCGGCGCCGCTGCGGGTCACGCCGGTCACCTCGTGGCCGCGGCGGCGCGCCTCGTCCGCGACGCGCCGGCCGATCATCCCGGTCGCGCCGATCAGCAGGATCCTCATGTCGTCCTCCTCGCATGTCCGTGCCGGACCCGGTGTCCGTACCGGGCCTGAAGGTATCCATCGGATACTGGTTACTGCAACGTGCCCTTGGTACCCTCTGGAAACCATGAGAGGCGACGCGTTCGATCCCGGCTGCCCGACCCGGCTCCTCCTCGACCGGATCGGCGACAAGTGGTCGGTGCTGGTCGTGCTCGCCCTCACCGGCGGGCCGCGCCGCTTCACCGAGCTCCGCAGCCTGATCGGCGGCGTCACCCCCAAGGTCCTTACCCAGACGCTGCGGACGATGGAACGCGACGGCCTGCTCACCCGGGAGGTCTTCGCCGAGGTCCCGCCGCGCGTCGAGTACGCGCTGACGCCCATGGGGCTGTCCCTGCACGGGCCGATCCAGGCGATCACCGACTGGGCGGAGGAGAACGTCGAGGCCGTGCTGTCCGCCCGCGGCCGGCACGACGGGCTCCCCGCCTGAGCGGAACCGCCGCGCCGCATTCCGCATCAAAGGGACGTGGCACCCGCTTCGGCGCGCCGTCGCTGAAAACGATCAGTAGCGGGCTAGAGTCCCGCCCTGAACCGGGCGGCGGACGGTGTGCGGAGAGCGGGGGAACGGCCATGATGGGGAAGACGCATGCGCTGAGCGGCGCGCTGGCGTGGCTGGCCGCGGTGCCGGTGCTCGGCCAGGAGCGGCTGCTCGGCGACTTCGCGGTGTCGCTGTCGCCCGAGCAGATCGCGGCGGGCGCGGTGGTGTGCGCGGGCGCGGCGATCCTGCCCGACATCGACCACCACAACGGGCGCATCGCCAACACCTACGGGCCGATCACCCACCACATGTGCAAGTGGATCGGGAAGGTGTCGGGCGGGCACCGGCACGCCACCCACTCGATCCTGTTCGCGGTCGGCATCGGCTGGGCGATGGACACGCTCGCCACCCACTACGTGTACGCGTGGTGGGCCTGCCTGTTCATGATCGTCGGGCTGGGGCTGCGCGGCGTCGGGCTCGACTTCGAGGGCCGCGAACCGCAGTCCGCGCTGGCCGACTGCGCGCTCGCGCTGATCGCCGTCTGGCTGATGCACAACATCGACATGAGCTTCGTCGGGTTCGCGGTCACCCTCGGCTGCCTGGCGCACGTCGCCGGCGACTGCCTGACACCGCGCGGCTGCCCGGTCTTCTGGCCGCTGCCGTGGCGGATCGAGGTACCGCTGGTCCCGCGCACCAACGGCAAGGTCGAGCACTGGGTGGTCGGCCCCCTGCTGATCTTCGGCATCGCGGTCCTGGCGATCCGCTCGGTGCTCGGCGACGTCGCCGCGCACTGGCTCACCAGGGGCTGAGCCGGGCCGGGCCCGGGCCCGGCCCGGGCCCGGTCAGCGCATGAGGTCGCGGTACTCCGCGCACTGCGTGTTCCCCCAACCGTCATCGCTCAGGCTCGGGGCGCTCCACAGCTGGACGTCGTTGACGCCGGGCATGGCCTGCGCGGTGCAGGCGATCTGCGCCAGCGCCATCCGCGACCAGCGGACCGGCCGGCGCGGGACCGCGCTCGACAGGTCGACGACCAGCACCCCCATCCCCCGCGGCTCGGACGAGTCCTGCGGCATCCGGGCCACCAGGGGTTGGTCGACCTCGGTGTACAGCCCCCGGCGCCTCTCGTCGGAGGTGACGGGGATGCTGAGCTGGCTCACGCTCAGATAGGGATGCCCCGGAAGCCCGGGACGCACGGCCGGCACCACGTGGCCCTGCCACGCGAGGTACACCGTGATCGTGCCGGGACTGCCGTTCGCCTGCACCGGGCGGCCCGCGCCGATGATCCCGGTGGGCCGCACGCCGCAGCCCGCCGCCGCGACGGCCAGTACCGCCACCGCGGCCAGGCGAGCGAGCCGGTCACCCATCGCATTCCTCCTCTGTGTCGCGCCGGGAGGGCAGCCATAGCGTGAACACCGCTCCCCCGTCCGGCCCGTTGGCCGCCTCCAGCGTGCCGTCGTGCAGGACGGCGTTCTCCATCGCGATCGACAGCCCGAGCCCGCTGCCCTCGCTGCGGGAGCGGGCCGCCTCCGCCTTGACGAACCGGTCGAACACCGCGGGCAGCAGATCGTCCGGTATGCCCGGGCCGCGGTCGGCGACGACGATCCGCACGCCCGGCTCGCCGCCCGGGCCCGCGTCCGCCGGGCCGAAGCGCACCGACACCGGCGGGGCGCCGTGCTTGAGCGCGTTGCCGGCCAGGTTCGCCACGATGACGTCGAGCCGGCGCGGGTCCGCCCGGACGAACAGGTCCGCCGGCCCCTCGACCGCCACCCGGTCCGCCCAGCCGCGCGCCGCCAGCGTGCCGGCGACGGCGTCCGCCAGGTTCACGTCGTCCGGGACGAGCGCGGCGGCGCCCGCGTCGAACCGGCTGATCTCGATCAGGTGCTCGACCAGCGCGCCGAGCCGGCGCGTCTCCTCGGCCACCAGCCGCGCCGCGCCGCCGTCGTCGGCGGCGGCGGCCTCCTCCGCCAGCACGTCGGTCATCGCGATCATCGACGTCAGCGGTGTCCGCAGCTCGTGCGAGACGTCCGCGACGAACCGGCGGGACGCCGCCTCCATCGCGCGCAGTTCCGCGACCGTCCGCTCCAGCGCGGCGGCGGAGTGGTTGTAGGTGCGCGCCAGGTCGGCGAGCTCGTCGTGGCCCCGCACCCGGACCCGGGTCGCCAGCTCGCCGGCACCGAGCGCGCGGGCGGCCGCGCCCAGCCGCCGCACCGGCCGCAGCACCCCGCGCGTGGCCAGCAGGGCGAGCAGCAGCGCCGCCACCAGCGCGGCCGCGTCGGCGACCACCAGCACACGCGCGAACGAACGCAGATCCGCGGCCTCGCCGCTCAGCCTCACCGAGACGAACACCATCGGCGGCGTCGTGCGCTCCGGCTCGTCCGCCGTCGTCGTGTAGCCGCTGGCCCGTGCGCCGACCAGCAGATAGGGGACGCCCTCCAGGCTGGGCCGGTTCTTGACCACCAGGCGCTCGAAGACGATCCCGCGCGTCGCGCGCCGCGCGAACTCCTCGCTGACCGGCACGTCCAGCCGGCCCGGCGGCACCGCGGGCACGCCGCCGCGGAGCGGGACCGGCACGGCCGCCACCTTGCGGCCCGGCGCGGCGAGCGCGTCCTCCAGCCGCGCGGCGAGGACGGGCTCGGTGTCGGGCGGGATCTGCTGCGGAATCTGCTGGCGGAGGGCACCGCGGACCTCGGTCAGCACCGCGCTCTGCGCGCGTTGCAGGACCACCCGCCGCAGCAGCACATAGGAGATGCCGGACGCCAGCACCGACGACAGGAGCGCCACCGCGGTGAACGCCGCGGCGAGCCGGACCCGCAGCCCGGTGAACCGGCGCAGCCAGGTCACGGCGCGGCGAACCGGTAGCCGAAGCCCCGGACGGTCTCGATCAGCCGCGGCTCGGCCGGCTCGTCCTCGATCTTGGCGCGGACCCGCTGCACGCACGCGTCCACCAGCCGCGAGTCGCCCGGATAGGTGTGCTCCCACACCTCGGCCAGCAGATGCTGGCGGGTCAGCGCCTGCCCGGGCCGGCGGGCCAGCTCCAGCAGCAGCCGCAGCTCGGTCGGGGTGAGCCGGACGTCGGTCCCCCCCTTGGTGACCTTCAGCGACGCGCGGTCGACGACCAGGTCGCCGTAGGCGGCGATGTCGGCGCGGACCTCGGCGCGGCGCAGCACCGCGCGGATCCGGGCGTCCAGCACCCGCGGCTCGACCGGCTTCACCACGTAGTCGTCGGCGCCCGCCTCCAGGCCGAGGACGACGTCGAGGTCGTCGCCGCGCGCGGTCAGCAGGATCACCGGCAGCGGGTCGCCGCGGCGGATCCGGCGGCACACCTCGATCCCGTCGATGCCGGGCAGCATCACGTCCAGGATCGCGATCTCCGGGCGGCGGGCGCGCAGCGCCTCCAGCCCGTCCTCGCCGGTCGCGCGGGAGGTCACGCGGTGCCCCTGGCGGGTCAGCGCCAGCTCCAGCGCGGTCCGCGCCGACGGATCGTCCTCCACGAAGAGAATGCTCGCCACCCGGACATTATTGGGCTCTTCGGGCATCCATCCCCAGCCGTGTCACAGGATCCGGACATTTCACAGACGAGATCATGAAGTCCGGTGCGGAGCGTGGGACGCATGACGCTCGAGATCGTTCCGGTCCGCCCGCCCGCCCGGTCCGGGCCCGCACCGGCCGCTCCCCCGCCCGTCCGGCGCGACCGGGCGCTGCCGTGGCTGATGGCCGCCGGGTTCGCGGCGCAGGTGTGCGTGCGGCTGTGGTCGGCCCGCGCGCGGACGGGGCCCGTCGCCAATCCCGACGAGACGGGCTACCTGCTGGCCGCCCGCGCGTTGGCCGGAGGGCACGGCGGCGACCTGTCCGGGAGCACCTTCTACCAGGGCGGATACCCGCTGCTGCTCACCCCGGCGTACTGGTTCTCGCATGACCCGATGACCGTCTACACGATCGTGCTGGCGATCAACGCGGTGATCGGCGCGGCGCTGTTCCCGCTCGGCTACGCGGCCGTCCGGCGTTTCCGGCTGTCCCGGCGCGCCGCGCTCCCCCTCGCCTGGGGCGCCGCGCTGCTGCCCGCCACGACGTTCTTCGGCGCGTTCGCGCTCGCCGACGCCGTCCTCCCGACCATCGTCCTGGCATGGCTGTGCTCACTGCATCGCCCCTGGCGTCAGGTACTGGATCCCGTCCCCATGGCGGGCAAGGCCGCGTCGCTCTGGCTCGCCTTGGCCAGTGGGATCGCGGTCTTCGCGGCGGCCGTGCACAGTCGCGGTGACGTCGTGCTGCTGGTCCATGTGGTCGCGCTCGTGGGGTTCACCGTGGCCGGTGCCGTCCGGCGAAGGCGGGCCATCGTCGCCGCGGGGGCCGTGGGGCTGGCGGTGGTCGCGGGCGGTTACGCGGTGGCGGCGGCCGTCAACGGGCACGTCCGCGCCGAGCTGTACCCGTCGGGGAACCTGGATCTCGGCGCGCTCCTCAAGGAGCGGCTCACCACGGGCGACGGGCAGGCGTGGGCGCTGTCGGGGGCGGCCGGGCAGATCTGGTACCTGACTATCTCGACGTGGGGGCTCGGCGCGGTCGGGCTCGCCGCCGTCGCCGCCGTGCTCGTGCGGCGGCGGGCGCCCGCGGCCGACCGCGCGATGGCGGCGGTGCTGCTCGCCGTGACGTTCGGGATCGCGTACGCCTCGTCCGCCGCGCTCCCGGACGAGCACCGCGTCGGCAATTACGCGTACGGGCGGTACCTGTCGTGCGTGGCGCTGGTCTACGCGCTGGCCGGCGGAGTGGCCTTGATGCGGACGGGCCTGCGCAGGGCGGCGGCGCTGGTCGCGGCCGCCGCAGTGATCACCGCCGCGACGGGTCTGTGGGTGGACCGCTACGCGGGCGAGCGGCTGCGCACCTACAAGTTCATCGGGTTCGACTTCCCCGAGACGTCGTTCCTGACGGGTGACCGCGGCGCGCTGCACCTGGCGGCGGCTTCGCTCGCCGCGCTGGGGCTGCTCTGCGGGTTCCTCGTGCTGTCGCGGCTGCCCAAGGCCGGGACGGTCGCGGCGGCCGGCGCGCTCGCGGCGACGAACCTGGCGGCGCTGGTCTTCCTGTTCGGGATCGCGCCGGACCGGGTCCGGCCGGCGTCGCCGCTGCCGGGCGCGCCGGCCGGCGGTGTCGTCGCGGACGCCTCGCTGCACTGGGCCGTCCGGACGATGCTCGTCTACCCGGCGTGGTGGACGCGCGTCGACCGCGTCGACCTCCGCCGCGAACGGCCCGCGCCCGGTGTCTGCACCGTCGTCGTGGGGCGGCCGGACGGGACGACCCCGGACGCGACCTGGCCCGCGCACCCGGCGGGCTGGCGCCCGCACGCGAACCGGTCGTGGTCGGTCGGCTGGGTCGCCTGGCACGACCCGTCCTGCGATCAGTAGCGGGTGACCAGCGCGATGCGGTCGTGGTCGACGAGGAAGCCGTCGGAGACGAACGTCACCTCGCCGCCGTACTCCAGGGCGGTCTCGATGACGTCGTCCACGACGTCGTCGACGACGTCCGCGCCCTTGAGGACGCCCGGCATGCCCTCGACCGGGACGAGCTCGCCGTCGGTCCGCACGGCGGGCGCGTAGTAGCCGCGCTCGACCACCAGGTGCTCGCCGCGGCCCTCCTCGACCAGCCGCGCGACCTCCGGCAGCCCGCCGGCGTAGCGCTGGATGCTGCGCGCCGCCTCCAGCTCGGACAGCACCCCGACCTCGCGGAGGTCCTCGTAGGCGTGCAGGGCGGGCCGGGCCGCCTCGATGAGGGTGCTCGGCGCGGCGCCCTCGTAGCTGCCGTCGACCCGCCCGGCGGCGTGCAGGTGCGGCCCGGCGGCCTCGTCGAAGAACGCCTGGTGGCGGGTGACGCCGGCGACGATGACGGGGCGGCGGTCGCGGACCAGGACGCGGCCGAGGGCGGTCGCGGCGTCGCGCGCGGCGCGCCGGTGCGGTTCGTCCTCGCTGTCGCGGGCGCTGCGCCGGTCCATCCGGCCCGCGCCGGCCTCGTCGACCGGCTCGGGCGCGATGGGGAAGCCGTCGCCGACGTGCTCGGTGAGGTCCTCTTGCCGCCCGTCCCACAGCCGGGTGCACTGGTCCGACAGCGACAGCAGCCAGTAGCGGGGCGCGCGGGTGTAGGCGGCGACGAGGTCGCGGGTGGCGAACCCGGTGTCGACGACGACGCGCTCGTCGACGGGCTGGCTGATGGTGAACGCGTGGTGCTCGCCGTCCGGCGCGGCGAACAGGACCAGCCCGTCCGCGGCGTGCCGCAGGTCGATCTCGCCGGCGGCCTGCTCCAGCGCGTGCACCACGTGGTCGGCGGTGCCGCCGGTGACCCGGACGTCCTCGTGCAGCCGGCGGCGCGCCTCGGCGAGCAGGTTGCGGAGCCGGATCGGGTCCTGGCGGTTGCCGGGCGCGGCCCGGTGCGTCGGCATCAGCACCGAGACGGCCGGATAGCTGCGGGGCTTGCGCAGTTCGGACAGGGTCGAGGCGTCCATGATCCCCCGATCGTCGCCTTTTGTATCTCTTGCCTCTTTTGTAGCTACTCGCAGGTAAACCAGATGTAAGCGGCGATTGAGGATCCGGCGGCACTTTTGAGCACGGTCGCGCCATCCGGGCTTCCGGCTCCGGTCACGGCCGGGCGCGCAGGCCGTCCATCACCACCCGCGTCACGGGGTCGCCCGCACGGGCGCCGGGCCGGCAGACGGCCATGCTGATGATCTCGACCACCTCCGCCGGGCCGATGTCGCGCCGGACCGCGCCCTCGTCCTGCGCCTCCGCGGCGAGCTTCTCCAGCAGGGCGTCGACCTCGGCCTGGAGTTCCAGCCGCTCCGGCGGCGCGGGCCCGTCCCCGGCGAGGGACTTGATCAGCGCGAACGGCTCGCCCGCGCAGTGCTCCACGGCCAGCGCCAGGACGTCCCAGCGCGGCACGTCGCGCTCCCGGACCTCGGCGATCCGGTCGCGGAACCGGGCCAGCGCGGACACCGCGATCTCCTCGACGAGGGCCCGCCGGTCCGGGAAGTGCCGGTACAGCGTGCCCACGCCGAGGCCGGCCTCGCGGGCGATGTCCTCCATGCTCACCGCGCATCCCCGCGCGGCGAACAGGTCCAGCGCGGACGCGACGATGCGCTCGCGGTTGCGCCGGGCGTCGGCTCGCACGGTCCCCTCCTCGGGTCAAGCGGAACTTCGGGTTCAGGTTACTCTGTCCCCGTAAGCAGAAGCGGAACATCAGGTTCATGTTAGGAGCGGTCCATGCGCATTGGAATGTTCGCCCTCGCCGCGGGGGCCCCGCTGGACGACGTCGTCGCCCAGGCCCGGCTGGCGCGCGACGCCGGCCTCGACAGCGTCTTCTTCGGCCACGTCCCGTCCTGGGACGCCCTCATGGTCGCCGCGCTCGCCGGCCGGGAGGCGCCCGGCCTGGAGGTCGGCACCGCGGTCCTCCCGACCTGGCCCCGGCACCCCCTCGCCCTGGCGAGCCAGGCGCTCACCGCCCAGGCCACGACCGGCGGGCGCTTCACGCTCGGGATCGGCCCGAGCCACCCGCCGGTCATCGAGGGCGCGCACGGCATCCCCTACGAGCGGCCCGCGCGGCACGTCCGCGAGTACCTGTCGGCACTGCGCCCGCTGCTGCGCGGCGAGGACGTCGAGTACCGCGGGGAGACGCTGACCGCGGTGGGGACGGTGGACGCGCCCGGCGCCACCCCGCCACCGGTGATCATCTCGGCGCTCGGCCCGGCGATGCTCCGGGTCGCCGGCGAGCTCGCCGACGGGACCGTGACGACCTGGACCGGCGCCGGCGCGATCGGCGACCACATCGTGCCCTCGATCACCCGGGCCGCCGAGGCCGCCGGACGCCCCGCGCCGCGCGTGCTGGCCGGCGTCGTCGTCGCGCTCACCACCGACCCCGACGGCGTCCGCCGGGAGCTGGCCGAGCAGTTCGCCGCCGCGTCGGACTTCCCCGGCTACCGGGCGATCCTCGACCGGCAGGGCCTGTCCGGCGTGCACGAGACGGTCGTCGCGGGCGACGAGGCGGCGGTGGAGCGGGAGCTGCGCCGCTTCGCCGACGCCGGCGCGACCGACCTGCTGATCAGCCCGCGCGGCGACGTGCCGCGGGTCCTGGAGGTCGCCGCGTCGCTGCGCTCGGCGCCCGTCACAGCGACGCGCGGAGCTCCCGCTTGAGGATCTTGCCGGCCGCGGAGACGGGGATCTCGTCCACGAAGCGGACCTCGCGCAGCCTCTTGTAGTGCACGACGGCCGCGTTGACGTGCTCCATCAGCTCGTCCGCGCCGACCTCGCCGGAGCGGACGACGAACGCGGTGGGCAGCTCGCCCGCCGTCGGGTCGGGACGGCCGACCACGGCGGCGCCCGCGACGGCGGGGTGGGCGAGCAGCTTCTCCTCCAGCTCGCGCGGGTACACGTTGTAGCCGTTGTAGAGGAGCATGTCCTTCTTGCGGTCGACGATGGTCAGGTAGCCGTCCTCGTCGAGCACGCCGACGTCGCCGGTGCGCAGCCAGCCGTCCGGGCTCAGCACCGCCGCGGTCTCCTCGGGACGGTTCAGGTAGCCGGTCATGACCTGCGGACCGTGCACGCAGACCTCGCCCTCGGCGCCGGGCGGCAGGGCGGGGGTCGACTCGTCCGCGGCCGGGGCGTCCGCCGCGACGATCTTCAGCCGGACGTCCGGGACCGCGACCCCGACCGTGCCGGTCCGGCGCACGCCGGACCGGTGCGCCGGGTTCGCGGTCGCGCCCATCGTCACCTCGCTCAGCCCGTACGCCTCGACGATCACCGCGTCGGGGAAGGCGTCGTGCAGCCGGGCGAGCATCTCGTGCGACAGCGGCGCGGCGCCCGACCGGATGCCGCGCACCGACGACAGGTCGCGGCCGGCGAACGACGGGTGGGCCAGCAGCGCGGAGAACATGGCGGGCGCGCCGCCGAGCGCGGTGGCGCGGAACCTCTCCATGTCGGACAGGAACGCCGGGACGTCCAGCCGCGGATGGCTGACGATCGTGGTGCCGCCCATGAGCTGGGAGTTGAGGTAGCCGACGGTGCCCATCGCGTGGAACCAGGGCGCGACGCTGACGATGACGCCCTCGCCGAGCGGCGTCGGGTACTCGCCCTCCGGGCCGGCCGATCGCAGGGTCAGGCCGCCGTGGCCGTCGAGCTCCGGCACCGATCCCGTGCCGGAGCACGCGAACTGGAGGGTGTTCACCACAACGTTGCGGTGCGGGAGCATGACGCCCTTCGACCGGCCGGTGGTCCCGCCGGTGTAGGCGATGTGCGCCAGGTCGCGGCGGACGTCGATCTCGACCTCGGGGAACTCCTCCGGCCGCCCCGCGCCGACCTCCTCGAACCCGATCCCGCATCCGGCGAACGCGCCGCCGCACAGCTCCGCCACGTCCGCCGGGCCGCCTCCGGAGCCCGCGACCACCACCGTGCGGACCTTCGTGCGGTCGAGAGCCTCCGCGACCGATCCGGCGAGCAGGTCGAGCGTGACGATGGCGACCGCGCCGCAATCGCCGAGCTGGAAGGCCAGGTCGTCGGGCGGCAGCAGCGGGTTGCACGGGGAGAACGTCGCGCCCGCCAGCAGCGTCCCGTAGTAGGCGACCGCGAACTGCGGGACGTTCGGCAGGTGCAGCGCCACGACGTCGCCGCGGCCGACGCCGCGCGCGATCAGGCCGTGCGCGAACCGGGCCGACGCGCGCGCCAGCCCGGTGAACGACAGGTCGCGTCCGGCGTGGTGCAGGGCCGTCCGGTCGCCCCAGCGCCGCGCGGCGCCCGCCAGGATCGCGCCGACCGGGACGTCCGGGTAGTCGAGCGAGTGCGGCACACCGGCGAACCAGTGCGGGGTGGTCCCGGAAGACGTCGCGCCCATCGTCGTCCCTTCTTGGAGGCTCGTTCTAGAATTTCGTTCGTCCACTCTAGGAGAGCCGGCCGCCGGAAGGGACGGCAGGTCAGCCGGGGGTGATGAAGCCGGTCTCGTAGGCGAAGATGACCGCCTGCGTGCGGTCCCGCGCCTGCAGCTTCGCCAGGATGTTCCCGACGTGCGTCTTCACCGTCTGCGGGCTCACGAACAGCTCCGCCGCGATCTCGGCGTTGGAGCGCCCCTTGGCCACCAGCCGCAGCACGTCCGCCTCCCGCTCGGTGAGCCGCTCGTGCCAGCGCGCCGCCCGCCCGCCGCCGGACGGCCCCGCGTGCGCGGCGGCCAGCTCCCGGATCGCGGCGGGGAACAGCAGGCTGTCGCCGCCCGCGACCATCCGGATCGCCTGCAGGATCTCCTCGGGGCGCGTCCGTTTCAGCAGGAACCCGTTCGCGCCCGCCTTCAGCGCGTCGTAGACGTACTCGTCGTTCTCGAACGTCGTCACCACGATGATCTTCGGGGGCTCGCGGACCGTGTCCAGGATGCGGCGGGTCGCCTGGATCCCGTCCAGCCGCGGCATCCGCACGTCCATCAGGATCACGTCGGGCCGCAGCCGCGCCACCGCGTCCGGCACCTCCGCGCCGTCGGCCGCCTCGCCGGCCACGGCCAGGTCGTCCTCGGCGCCGATGATCGCCGCCAGCCCCGCCCGGATCAGCCGCTCGTCGTCGACCAGCAGCACCTTGATCGTCATGTCCCGGACCCTCTCACGAATACCCGCCCGCGCCCGGCCCCTGCCCGGCACCGGCCGCTCACTGGACGGTGGTCAGCGGCAGCGACACGCGCACCCGCCAGCGGTCGCCGTCCGGCCCGGCGGTCATCTCGCCGCGCAGCACGGTGACGCGCTCGCGGATGCCGCCGAGCCCGCGGCCGCCGCCGTGGCCCGCCCCCGCGCCGCCCGCCCCCAGCGGGTTGCTCATCTCCATCTCCAGCCGGTCCCCGTCGACGCCGAGGCGCAGCCGCACCGGCACCTTGCCCGCGTGCCGCAGCGCGTTCGTCAGCCCCTCCTGGACGATCCGGTACGCCTCCCGGGAGACCGCCGCGGGCACCTGCTCGACCTGCGGGTCCACCCGCGCGTCGAGGCTGACCCCGGCGAGCCGCGTCTGCTCCAGCACCCGGCCGAGATCCTTCAGCGTCGGCTGCGGCGCCGGACGGGACCGGTCCTCGCGCAGCAGCCCGAGCACGTGGTCGAGGTCCTCCAGCGCCGCGCGCGCCGACTCCTCGATCGCGCCCAGCGCCTCGCGGGCGAACGCGGGGTCGGTGTCGAGGACGCGCCCGGCCGCGCCCGCCTGCAGCGTCACCACGCTGAGCGCGTGCCCGACCGAGTCGTGCAGCTCGCGCGCCAGCCGGTTGCGCTCGGCGAGCCGGACCGCCCGCGCCTCCATCTCGGCGAGCCGCTCCGCGGCGGTGGGGCCGAGGAACCGCGGCGCCAGCCGCGCCAGCAGCGCGCCCGACGCGACGGTCAGGGCCAGCAGCACCGCGACCGCGGCGATCCCGGCCGGCGGCGCCGCCCACTCCCCCCACGCCCCGGACCGGTCCCACGCGCCGAGGAACCGCTCGTCCCAGTCCACCAGCGGCGCCATGACCAGCACGAACGCGACCGGCGGCACGGCCAGGCTGAGCCCGCTGACGACCACGCCGGCGAACAGGTGCAGGGTGAACCAGGCGCCCGCCCGCATCCGGCTCTCCCGGTTGCCCGCCGACCCGGGCACCAGCTCCGCCGCCGGCCCCCTCAGCAGCTCCTTGGCCAGCGAGCTCTCCAGCAGCCGCACCGTCGGGACGAGCCCGGTCACGAACGTGGCGGCGGCCGGGAACACCAGCAGCACCAGCACGCCGGCGACGGCGCCGTCGCCGGGGACGAACGGGGCGAGGCCCATCCCGAGGAACCAGTACGGCATGAGCAGCGCGCCGCCCACCACCAGGTGGGACCAGCGCCGCCATGTCGTCCGCTCGATCAGCGGGCGCAGTACACCGGACACGCCTCAGATCCTGGCAGAACGCCGCCTCCGGTCACTCCCCCGCGCGACCGGCCCGGCTCCCCCGCGCGGGGGAACCGGCGGCCGGGTCACGACTCGGGCTGGTCCGCAGCAGGTCCGGCGGCGGGTTCGGCGGCGGGTTCGACGGCGGCGGGCCCGGCGGGCCGTCCCGCGCGCTCGCCGGCGAGCCGGTCGCGTTCGGCGAGCTTGGCCAGCCGCGCGTTGTAGGCGGCCAGCTCGTCCTCCTCGCCGCCGGCCTCGCCGCGCGCGGTGCGCTCGGCGGCCCGGTCGGCCTTGCGGTCCATCCGGCGGGCCTGCCGCTGGTCGTCGGCGTACCACTGGAACGCCATCACCAGCAGGACGACGAAGGTCGGCACCTCGCCGAACGCCCACGCGATCGACCCGCCGGTGTGCTGGTCGTGCAGGACCGTGGTGCCCCACGGCGGGTTGACGGCGTTGTACCAGCCGGGCGCGAGCGCCTGGTTGATGTTCATCAGCGCGATGCCGAAGAACGCGTGGAACGGCATGGTGACGAACAGCAGCAGCAGCCGCATCGGGTGCGGCAGCTGCCGGGGCGCCGGGTCCACGCCGAGCAGCACCCAGAAGAACAGGCACCCGGACGCCAGGAAGTGCACCATCATCGCGATGTGCCCGAGGTGGTCCCGCATGAGGTCCTCGAACAGCGGCGTGAAGTACAGCGCGAACGTGCTGCCCATGAACAGGATCGTGGCGAACGCCGGATGCGCGACGAACCGGACGAACCGGCTGTGCAGCATCACGGTCAGCCATTCGCGCGGGCCGCGGTCGCCGCGGACCTTGGCGGGCTTCAGCGCGCGCAGCGCCAGCGTGGTCGGGGCGCCGACGACCAGGAAGATCGGCGTCAGCATGTTCAGCACCATGTGCTGCGCCATGTGCACGCTGAACAGGAGCTGCGCGTACCGGGCGACGCCCGTCTGGGTCACGGCGACGATCGTCAGCAGCCCGAAGAACCAGGAGACGGTGCGGCCGACCGGCCAGCCGTCGCCGCGCCGCCGCAGCCGCAGCACGCCGGCCAGGTACAGCCCGCCGAGCACGACGACCAGGGCGCCGAAGAACAGGTCGAAGTGCCATAGGGTCGCCAGCCGCGCCGGGTTGATGTGCGGCGGCATGTCGAAGCCGAGCTGCGTCTTGATCGCCGACTCGGTGCCGGTCACCGGCGGCGGCGCGGTGCGGGCCAGCGCGACGGCCAGGCCCATGGTGGCGGCCATGACGGCGGCCTCGACGGTGGCGAAGCGGGCGAACGCGCGGGGCCGGCGGTCGCGCAGCGCCGGCAGCGTCCGCTCGCGGTGCCACCAGCCGAACCAGCCGAGCACCGCCCACGCGACGATCTTGCCGAGCGCGAGCCGGCCGTAGTCGGTGGTGAGCAGCTCGGACGGGTCCGGCAGCCGGGAGATCACGTTGACCAGGCCGCTGGCGCCGACGGTGATGTAGCACCACAGCGCCATCCGGCTGTACCGCTCGGCCATGACCGGCAGCTTGCCGCGGCCGAGCAGCGCGTGGGCGCCGACGATCGCCAGGCCGCCGACCCACGGCGCGACCGCGGCCACGTGCAGCGCCACGCCGGTGACGGCGACCTCGTGGTTGGCCGACGACGCCGAGTGGCCGGTCAGCGGGGGCGGCAGCAGCGCGGCCCCGGCCATCGCCAGCAGCGCGAACGCGGCGGCGGGCGTGGTCGTGGTGCGCGCCAGCAGCGCCACCACCACGGCCAGCAGCACCACGATCATCAGCGCGGTGCCCTGCTCCAGCGAGCCGACGTAGCTGCTCAGCTCGTTGCCGCCGACGACGTCGGTGACCGGCTGGCCGAGCACGTCGGCGACGGTGAACACCAGCGTGGCCGCCGCGGCGGCGGCCCACCCGGTCGCCAGCCAGGACGCCGCGCGCAGGTAGCCGACCGAGTCCCGGGACAGCCGCGCGGCGTCCCGCGCGCCCTCGATGGGCAGCAGCGCGGAGCCGGCCAGCAGCGCGCCGACGGTGAGCGCGGACAGCAGGTCCATCACCGTCCGCGACACCGGCAGCCCCCACCGGGTGGCCGCGCCGGCGTCCCCGATGCCGGGGATGACCTGCTCGGTGACCGCCCCGCCGAGGACGAGGGCCGCCACCAGGACGGCGGCCGCGGCGGCGACCGCCCCCGCGGCGGCGCGCAGCACCCGCAGGCCGCCGTCACTCATTGCCGACCTCACTCACTGGCGTTCCTCACTCACTTGAGACGGTCGCCCGGTGTGCGCGCCGGAGGGTACTTGCGCTGGGCCCGCCGGACGATCAAGAAGCCGATCCCGATCCCGACCAGCGCGCCGACGCCGATCAGCGCCCACGTGACCGCGCCGGAGCCGCCGTCCTTCTTGCCGTGCCGCTCGTCGGCGGCGTCGGCGGCGGCAACGGCGGTTGCGGCGGCCGGGTCGGCCGTGCCGGACGGGGACGCGCCGCCGCGGGCGTCCGCGAGGACCGTGCCCGCGGCGCCGCTCGCCTGCCCCGCTTCGGCCGGGGCCGGGAGGGCGGTCAGGCCGCCGAGGGCGGCGGCCAGGACGGCGACGAGACCGAGGCGGCGCAGGGACCTGCGGAACGTGCGGGTGCTCATGGGGCGGCCGGGTCCTCTACGTGGGATTCAGGGCCCTTCTAGCGTACTGACGCGGCGCCGATGGCCCGTCCGGGGTCGCCCGAGCCCGCCGCGGCGCCCGAACGGTGCGGCCGGGAACCGGTCAGAGGGCCGTCAGCGCGTGGGCGCGGCCGTGCGCCGCGAACTGCGCCCGCAGCTCCTCGGCGTGCGCGGCGGTCATCGGCTCGTAGGCGAGGCGGCGGCCGGGACGCACCCAGACCTGCTGCCCGTCCACCGGGTCCCACAGGAGGCGGCGCAGGGGCCGCTTGTGCACCTTGCCCGTCGCGGTCAGCGGCATGGGCCGGACGACCCGGACGAACCGCGGCGCCCACTTCGTCCCGAGATCGGGCTGCGCGGCGAGGAAGTCCGCGAACTCCTCCGGGTCGAAGGAGGCGCCGTCGTGCGGTTCCAGGGCCGCCATCACCTGGTCGCCGGTGCGCGGGTCCGGGACGGGGTAGACCGCGCACATCACCACGGCGGGCCAGCGTGCCAGGATCCGCTCGACCGGCGCGGCGGCGAAGTTCTCGCTGTCGACGCGGAGCCGGTCGGCGCCGCGCCCGGCGAAGTAGAAGTAGCCGGCCTCGTCGCGGTAGCCGAGGTCGCCGCTCCAGTACACGCCGTCGCGGACCCGTTCCGCGTCGGCCTCCGGGTCGTTGTAGTAGCCCTCGAAGGCGCCGCCGGCCCCCGGACCGGCGAGTTCCCCGATGGCCTCGCCGGGGTTGAGCAGGCGGCCCGCGGCGTCGAAGCGGGCGCGGGGGCACTCGGCGCCGGTGCCGGGGTCGAGGACGGCGACCTCGACGTCCGGCGGCGCGACGCCGAGCGCGTCGGGCGGCGAGTCCGGGGTCATGCGCAGCGAGATCGCGCCCTCGCTGGAGCCGTAGCCCTCGATGACGCGGCACCCGAACCGCCGCGCGAACCCGGCCATGTCCTGCGCGGACGCCTCGGTGCCGAACACGCTCCGAAGCGTGTTGCGCGCGTCGTCCGGCCGCTCCGGGGTGGCGAGGACGTAGGCGAGGGCGCGCCCGACGTAGTTGAAGTAGGTCACCCCGAACCGGCGCACGTCGGGCAGGAACCCGGACGCGGAGAAGCGGCGCCGCAGCGCGACGGTGGCGCCCGCGTGCACGGCCATCGCCAGGTTGGCCATGACGGCGTTGCCGTGGAACAGCGGCATCGCGACGTAGGTGACCGAGTCCCGCTCGATCCCCATCATGGCGGACCGTTCCGCGATCGAGGCGAGCCGTCCCTGCCCGCACGCCACGGCCTTCGGCGCCCCGGTCGAGCCGGAGGTGAACAGCAGCAGCAGCCGGTCGCCGGGCCGCGCGTCCGGCTCGCCGAAGCCGTCGCCGTCGCCGCCGGCCGAGTCGAGGCGGGCGCGGTAGGCCGCGGTGTCGACGGCGAGGATCCGCTCCGGCGGGACCGTGTCGCCGAGCGCGTCCAGGAGCGGCAGGTGGGCGGTGTCGGTGACGATCAGGTCGCAGTCGGTGTGCCGGACGTCGGAGGCCAGTTCGGCGCCGCGCCGGGTCGGGTTGATCCCGACGGCGGTGGCCCGGCCGAGCGCGGCCGCGAAGATCCAGAAGACGTGCTCCGGGATGTTCTCCAGCAGCACGCCGACGTGCCGCGGGCGGCCCCGCGGTTCCGGGCACGCGGCCGGCAGCAGCGCGGCGCGCGCCCGCGCGGCGGCCACCACGTCCGCCCAGCTGTAGGTCTCGTCCTCGAACCGGAGACCGGGGTGCCCGTCGCCGGCCCGTTCCAGCAGCAGTTCCGCGAAGGTCGAGCTCGCCACGTCCGCGAATCTGCCACCAAGCATCCGCTTGGGTCAATGGGGTGGATCAATTGCACCCGCAGTCGCAGCCGCAGCAGTCACAGTCACAGTCACAGCAGTCGCCATCGCAACAGTCGCACCCGCTGCAGCAGTCGTCGCAGTGCCGGGTGCACCAGCAGCGGTCGCCGCAGGCCTTGCCGTGGTGCTCGCTCCACTCGGGCTGGAAGACCCCGCAAGTGACGCAGACCACCGTGCCGGTGAAGCACGGGATCGGGAACCCCGGACGCCGGCCCCGCGGGCGGTGCCCGAAATCGGCGCCGCCTCCCCCGCCGCCGTGCGGCGGGAGCCAGCCGCCCCCGTCGCCGTATCCGCCGCCCTGCTGAGGCGGGTAGCCCTGCTGCGGCGGGTAACCCGGCGGCGGGTATGGAGCGTTCCCGTAGGGCGGCTGCGGCCCGGGGCCCGGCGGCGGGTAGGCGGCGAAGACCCGGTCGACCGAGCGCCGGACCTCCCGGTCCAGCAGCGCCCGGACCAGCCGCGGCCTCTCCAGCTCCACATCGGCCAACGCCAGCCGCAGCCCGTGCAGGGCGTCGTCGGCGTACCGGCGGGCCTGCGCCGGGGTGGTGCCGGTGGCGACGAGCGGGTTGAACGCGCCGCCGGCCAGGTCGTCCGCGACGTCCTCGACCGCGTCGATCAGGTGCGCGAGGCGGCCGAAGTAGCGGCCCGCCTCGGCGAGCGACTCGGCATTGCCCTCCTTGCCGGCGAGGACGGCGGTGTGCGCGAAGACGGCCGCGACGGCGGTCTCCGTGGGTTCGGTCAGGTCGAGCAGCCCGAGTCCCGGCTCGGCCTCCAGGACGGCCTGGCGGGCGACGGCCGCGCGCAGCACCGACGGATCGAACCCGACGGCGGCGCCCGTCCGCGCGCCCGCCGCGTCCCAGCGGGCGGCGGCCCGGCCCGCGGCGGCGGCCACCAGCGAGCGCCCGTACGCGCCGTCGCCGTCCGCGACGTGGTCGCGGGCCTTGCCGGCGGCCAGCAGCAGCGACGCGGCCGCCGCCAGCCGCGCGCCCTCCGCCCGCGCGGCCACGACCTCGGCGGTCCTCATCCCGCGCAGCGCGCACGGTCCGGCCTTGCGGCGCGGCGACAGCTCCGGCGCCTGCGCCTCCACGAGCACCGAGACCAGCAGCCCGTCGTAGTTGGTGACGAGCCGCGCCGCCTGGCCGTGCTCGGCGCGCAGCGTCAGGCACAGTCCGCACAGGTGCGCCGTCCAGTCCTTGAACAGCGACCCGCAGAGCACGTGCTTGCAGGGACGGACCACCCCGAACACCGGCATCTCCCCATCTCAGGCGACTCGCAGCATTATTCACGGACGCGGCGGCACCCGAGATGGTTCGTCCCGGAAGATCAAAAATCGGCCGGATCAGACGCCCACGCAGGTCAGCGCGCGGCGGTAGGCGGCCATCCGCGGCTCCCGCGTGCCGGTCTCGGCGAGCACCTCGGCGAGGTCGAACCAGGCCTGCGCCGCCTCCCGCGAGGACTCCATGTCCTCCAGGCAGGTCGCGGCCCTGGTGAGCACCTCGACGGCGCGTTCGCGGTCGCCGAGCCGGACGCAGGCCTCGCCGAGCACGGTCAGCGCGCCGGCCCGGACGCGGCGCGGGGCGTCCCCGAGCAGTTCCAGCGCCTCCTCGGCCAGCCGCACCGCCTCCGCCGGGCGGCCCAGCGCGGTCTCCGCGCGGGCCAGCTCGGTCCGGCACCGGGCGACGTCGATCTCCCCGGCGGAACCGGCGTTGATCTCGCCGCTCACCCGGGCCAGCAGCTCCCGGGCCTGCATCGCCTGGTCGGGCCGGGCGCGCAGCAGCAGCCCCGCGTAGACCACGCGGAGCCGGTCGAGCTCGCGCGGGTCCCCGCCGTCGCCGGCCAGCATGAGCGCCCGCTCGGCGAGCGCGACGCCCTCCTCGTACTCGCCGCGGATCTGGGCGACGTTGGCGGCCTCGGAGTAGGCGACCGTGCGGGCCCGCGCGCCGCCGATCCGCTCGGCCCGCTCCACCAGCTGGCCCGCCAGCTGCCGGGCCCGCACCAGGTCGCCGCGCTCGATGAAGGCGGCCAGCAGCGCCGCGCCGAGGTGCACGGCGGCGTCGGTGGAGTCGGCGCCGGACGCGATGAGGTGCCGCAGCGCCTCCTCGGCGGCCTGCACGCCCGCGCTGATGTCGCCGCGCTCGCGCAGGCAGCGGCTCAGCGCGACGTGCACCCGGGCCCAGTGGTCGAGGTCGGCCTCCGCGGAGGCCTCCTCGGTCAGCGCGCGCAGCCCGGCGATCGCCTGCTCCAGCTCGCCCGCGGCCTCCAGCGCGAGGGCGTGCCCCCACCGGGCCTGGTGCAGCATCTCGGGCAGCGCCACGGCGTCGGCGTTGGCGAGCACCTCGGCGAACCGCGCCCGGGCCTCGGCGGCGGCGCCGTTGCGCAGCGCGATCTCGGCGTAGTCGAGGGTGACGCGCAGCTCGTCCACCACGTCCTCGCTGACGCCGCTGACGAGGTAGGTCGCCGAGCAGTTCAGCTTCACCGCGAGCAGGTCCACCACGCTCGGCGCGGGCACCCGCTTGTCGCTCTCGATGAGCGAGATGTAGCTGTCGGACAGCTCGGGGAAGGCCAGCTGCGCCTGGCTCACGCCCTGCCGGATCCGCAGGGCGCGGATGCGCTGCCCCAGTGTCTCCCGGTCCATGTGACCCGCTCTTTCTCGTGGCGCCTACAGGGTTCTCGCCGGACGCGTCGCGCGCAGGGCGAGGAAGAAGTCGACTCGGTCCTCAAGTGTGCCGAGATCCCGGCCGGTGAGGTCCTCGATTCGCCGGATTCGGTACCGAAGCGTGTTCACATGGACGTGCAGCCGGGTCGCGCTCCGGCTCCACGACCCCGAGCAGGACAGGAACACCTCCAGGGTGTGCACGAGCTCGGCCTGCCTGCTGCTGTCGTACTCCTCCAGGGGGCCGAGCATCCGTTCCCGGAACGACCAGCGGGTCCGCTCCGGGACGGCGGCCAGCAGCAGCGCGTAGGAGTCCGCGCAGGCGGCCCCGTAGGGGTCGGGCGCCGGCGCGTCCACCGAGTCTCGCATTCGCACCATGGCAGGCTATAGCGGACCGTTCCCGTCACGCAGCGCCGACCGTGAATCACCTCGCGGCACCGCCCCCCGGACCGGCCGCGCCGGCGGGCCGCCTCGGTGGCCCGCCCCGGTGGGCCGTGCCGGTGACCGCGCCCGGGCCGCCAGGCGGCTAACCTGTGCTCGCACTTTCCGGGAACGACGCTGGTGAAGGCGGAGCACGCGCGATGTCCAAGATCAAGATGGCGGAGGCCGACGCATCACCGCCGGCCGGCGGGGGCGGGCCGCTGGAGCGGCTGTTCGACCTGTCCGCGCGGCGCACCAGCGTGGCCCGCGAGCTGCGCGGCGGCGTCACCACGTTCTTCGCGATGGCCTACATCATCCTGCTGAACCCGATCATCCTCGGCGGGGCGAAGGACGTCACCGGCGCGACGCTGTCGATCCCGCAGCTGACCACGATGACCGCGCTGTCCGCCGCGGTCACCACGGTGATCATGGGGCTGGTCGGGAACGCGCCGCTGGCCCTCGCCGCCGGCCTCGGCATCAACGCGGTGGTCGCCTTCCAGGCCGCGCCGGTGATGACCTGGCCGCAGGCGATGGGCCTGGTGGTGATCGAGGGCGTGGTCATCGTGCTGCTGGCGCTCACCGGCGTCCGCGAGCGGATCATGAACTCGATCCCGCTGGCGCTCAAGCACGCCATCGCGGTCGGCATCGGCGCGTTCATCGCGCTGGTCGGGCTGTACGACTCCGGTTTCGTCACCTCCAGCAAGACCAGCCCGCCGCTGTCGCTCGGCACCGGCGGCCGGCTGGAGACCTGGCCGACGCTGGTGTTCGGCCTGACCCTGCTGCTGATGATCGTGCTGTACGTGCGGAGGGTGCCCGGCGCGATCCTGATCAGCATCGTCGCCGGCACCGTTCTCGCGGTGATCATCCAGTCCTACGCCTCGGTGCCGGACGGCGGCTGGGGCGTGGTCACCCCGGACCTGCCCGACAAGGTGTTCGCCGCGCCCGACTTCGGGCTGCTCGGCGAGGTCGACCTGTTCGGCGGGTTCGGCCGGGCGGGCGTGATCACCGCGCTGGTGGTGCTGTTCACCCTGGTGCTGTCGGGGTTCTTCGACGCGATGGGCACCATCCTCGGCATCAGCGACGAGGCCGGCCTGACCAACGAGCGCGGCGAGGTGCCGCGGCTCGGCCGGATCCTGTCGGTGGACGGCCTGTCCGCCGCGCTCGGCGGCGTGACCAGCTCGTCGGCCAACACCGTGTTCGTGGAGTCGGCGGCGGGCGTCGGCGAGGGCGCCCGGACCGGCCTGGCCAACATGGCGACCGGGGTGCTGTTCGCGCTCACCCTGTTCCTCACCCCGCTCGCCGCGGTCGTGCCCGCGCAGGCCGCCGCGCCCGCGCTGGTGGTGGTCGGCGCGCTGATGATGACGCAGGTCGCCAAGGTGACCTGGGACGACCTGGAGATCGCGATCCCGGCGTTCCTCACCATCGTGCTGATGCCGTTCACCTACTCCATCACCATCGGCATCGGCGGCGGCCTGGTCAGCTACGCGGTCATCAAGCTGGCCCGGGGCGGGGTCCGCGAGGTGTCGGTGTGGCTGTGGCCGGTGGTGGTGCTGTTCCTGCTGTTCTTCGCGATTCACCCGGTCGAGACGTGGCTCGGGGTGAAGTAGGGGCGGGGGCCGCGAGATTCTCACGGGAATGTCGGCCCATTTGAAAGTCTCGGACGCTCCGGCGGGTGTCAAATAGTGCCGTCATGGCGTAAGCAGAAGGTAGGGCCTTACCCCCCGGCGTGAAAGGCGTGGCTGTGGTGTCCGCGGACCGTCCCCCCGAGCCTCCCGCGCAGGGCCACGTCGTGCTGGCGCCGGGCCGGTTCCCGGGCACCCTGACCGCCGCGCAGGTCGCCCGTCACCTCGCCGCCGGGCTGCGCCGTTCCCGGCCGGACGTCCCGCTGGTGGAGCTGCCCGTCGCGGACGGCGGGGACGGCACCGTCGAGGCGGCCGTGGCGGCGGGCTGGCGGCGGGTCGAGGTCGAGGTGTGCGGGCCGACCGGCCGGCCGGTGACCGCGCGGCTGGCCGTCAGCGGCCGCACCGCGGTCGTGGAGCTGGCCGAGGCGTCGGGGCTGCGCCGGCTGCCGGGCGGCAAGCCGCGCCCGCTGACCGCCTCCAGCCTCGGCACCGGGCAGCTGGTCGCGCACGCGCTGCGGCTCGGCGCCCGCCGGATCGTGCTGGGGCTCGGCGGCGGCGCGTGCACCGACGGCGGCGCCGGGCTCGTCCAGGGGCTCGGCGGCCGGCTGCTGGACGCGCTCGGCAAGGACCTGCCGCCCGGCGGGGCGGCGCTGCGCTCGCTGCACGCCCTGGACCTGCGCGCCCTGCCCGACCTGTCGGGCGTCGAGGTGGTCATCGCGGGCGACTCCGCTGGCCCGCTGCTCGGCCGCGGCGGCGCCGCGGCGGTGGACGGCCCGCCGCGCGGCGCGAGCCGCGACGAGGTCCGGGTGCTGGACGCGGGCCTGCGCCGCTGGGCGGACCTCGCCGAGGCGGCGTCCCGCCGGGCCGCCCGGGACCTGCCGGGCGCCGGCGCGGCGGGCGGCGTCGGGTTCGCCGCGCTGGCCTTCCTCGGCGCGACCATCGAGCCGGGCGCCGCGCTGATGCTGGACCTGCTGGGCTTCGCCGGCCGGGCACGCGGCGCGCACCTGGTCGTCACGGGCGAGGGCACCCTCGACACCCGGTCCCTGCGCGGCACCGCGCCGATCGGCGTCGCGCGCGCCGCCGCCCGCGCCGGCGCGCCGGTGATCGCGGTCGCCGGGCGGCGCGGGCTGACCGGCGAGCGGCTGCGCAAGGCCCGGATCCAGGCGGTGTACGCGCTGGACGACATCGAGCCGGACGCCGAGCGCCGCGTGCGCCGGGCCGGGCCCCTGCTGGAGCAGCTGACGGTCGCGATCGCCGACGAGTGGCTGCCCGCCCCCCGCCGCTGATTCCCGCGGGCGGCCGCGGAACGCTCCAGCGCACATTCCACAGCTTCCGGACGCCGGGCGGAGCCGACGTCTAGGATCATGGGCGGCGGCATCCGGAGAACTCAAGAGCGGGACGAGGCGGACGCACATGGCGGACGAGCAGTACGACTGGGCATCCCTCGGGATCGACGTGACCAAGCCGAGCATCGCGCGCACCTACGACGTCGTCCTGCGCGGCAAGGACAACTTCGAGGTCGACCGCGCCTTCGTGGACGAGATCGTCAAGATCGTCCCGGAGATCTACGACGTGGCCGCCTACAACCGGGAGATCCTCGGCCGCGGCGTGCGGTACCTGGCGGGCGAGGCCGGGCTGCGCCAGTTCCTCGACCTCGGCTCCGGGCTGCCGACCGTGCAGAACACCCACCAGGTCGCGCAGTCCGTCGCGCCGGAGTCCCGCGTGGTCTACGTCGACAACGACCCGATCGTGCTGGCGCACGGGCGGGCGCTGCTGGCCGAGAACGAGCGGACGACGGTCGTCACGGCGGACGTCCGCAAGCCGGCGGAGATCCTCGCGAACGACGACGTCCGCCGGCTCATCGACTTCGGGCGGCCGGTCGGGGTGATGCTCGTCGGCATCCTGCACCACCTGCACGACGACGAGAACCCGCAGCGGGTCGTCGAAACGCTGATGGACGCGGTGCCGTCCGGCAGCTACCTGTTCGTCACCAGCTTCTGCGCCTCCAGCCAGGAGGCGGTCGACGCCGAGGTGCAGTACCAGGGGCTGCTCGGCACCGGGCGGTTCCGCACCCCCGAGGAGATCGAGGGCTGGTTCGGCGGCATGGAGCTGTTGGAGCCGGGTCTGGTCCCGCTGCCGTTGTGGCGTCCGGACGGGCCCGTCCCGGACGAGCTGACCGTCGGGCACCGGCTCATGTACGGGGGCATGGCCCGCAAGCCCTGACCGGCGCCGGCACGGCGACCTGGGGCGCTTTACATCCTGTCATCGGAAAGAACGATGACTTTGCAGCCTGCACATGGCACGGAGGGGTCCGCGCAACGCACGCTGTAGGCGTGCGCACCGGCGTACGTCCTGGTCAGCGTTGACGGAGGGTCCCCCGTGAAGATCGGCGTCCCGCAAGAGATCAAGAATCACGAGTACCGGGTGGCCATCACCCCGGCGGGCGTGCACGAGCTCACCCGGCACGGCCACGAGGTGTTCGTCGAGAGCGGCGCCGGCCTGGGCTCGCACATCCCCGACGACGACTACACCGCCGCGGGCGCGAAGATCCTCGACGGCCCGGACGAGGTGTGGGCCGAGGGCGACCTGATCCTCAAGGTCAAGGAGCCGATCGCCGCCGAGTACCACCGGATGCGCGCCGGGCAGACCCTGTTCACCTACCTGCACCTCGCCGCGTCCCGCGAGTGCACCGACGCGCTGCTGTCGGCCGGCGTGACCGCGATCGCCTACGAGACCGTCCAGCTGCCGGACCGCTCGCTGCCGCTGCTGGCCCCGATGTCGGAGGTCGCCGGACGGCTCGCCCCGCAGGTCGGCGCGTACAACCTGATGGCGTCCAACGGCGGCCGCGGGGTGCTGCCGGGCGGCGTGCCCGGCGTCGCGCCCGCGAAGGTCGTGGTGATCGGCGGCGGCGTCTCCGGGCTGAACGCCGCGCAGATCGCCGTCGGGATGGGCGCCGACGTCACCGTGCTGGACCTGAACGTCGACCGGCTCCGCCACATCGACGCGATCTACCAGGGCCGGATGCGGACGCTGGTGTCCAACGCCTACCTGGTCGAGCAGGAGGCCCGCGCCGCCGACCTGGTGATCGGCGCGGTGCTGATCCCGGGCGCCAAGGCGCCCAAGCTGATCTCCAACGAGCTGGTCGCCGGCATGAAGACGGGCTCGGTCCTGGTGGACATCGCCATCGACCAGGGCGGCTGCTTCGAGGACTCCCGTCCCACCACGCACGACGCCCCCACCTACAAGGTGCACGGCTCCACGTTCTACTGCGTCGCCAACATGCCGGGCTCGGTGCCCAACACCTCGACGTACGCGCTGACCGGCGTCACGCTCCCCTATGCCGTCCAGATCGCCGACAAGGGCTGGCACCGCGCCCTGCACGAGAATGCGGCCCTGGCCAAGGGCCTCAACACCCACGCCGGCGAGCTCGTCTACGACCACGTCGCCGAGGCCCACGGCCTCCCCTACACCCCGCTCGCCTCCATCCTCGACTGAGCCGGCCGCCCCCGCGGGCCGTTAGGGTGGTGCTCGTGGGGGAGCTGATCATTCTGAGGCACGGCGAGACCGAGTGGAGCCGGGACCGGCGGCACACGGGGCGCACCGACCTGCCGCTGACCGCGCGCGGCGAGGAGCAGGCCCGGGCGCTCCCCCCGCTGCTGGCGAAGCGGACCATCGTCCGCGTGCTGGCCAGCCCGGCGGAGCGGGCCCGGCGCACCGCCGAGCTCGCCGGCCTGAAGGTCGACGAGCACGACCCCGACCTGTGGGAATGGGACTACGGCGGCTACGAGGGCATCACGACGGCCGAGATCCGGCGGGACCGGCCGGGCTGGTACCTCTGGAAGGACGGCGTCGTCCCCGGCGACGCCGAGCACCCCGGCGAGACCGTCGAGCAGGTCGGCGCCCGGACCGACGCGGTCCTGGCGCGGGTGCGGCCGCTGCTGGCCGACGGCGACGTGGCGCTGGTCGCGCACGGGCACGTGCTGCGGGTGCTGACCGCCCGCTGGCTCGGGCTGGAGCCGGCACTCGGGCGGGCCTTCGCGCTCGCCACCGGGACGCTGTCGGTGCTCGGCACCGAGCACGGCCACCCGGTGATCGCCTCATGGAACGTCCCGGCCGATCCGACCGCATAAAATACCCCTCGGGGGATCTCCCCCGGCGGGGCGTCCCAGGGACCCGCGCGGCCCCGGAGTGATTGCGAGGACGGAGATGGCGACCGGCGAGACCCCCACCCGCGGGTACACCGCCACCAAGGACCAGCTGCAGACCCGGCTCGCCCGGATCGAGGGGCAGGTCCGCGGCATCGACCGGATGGTGGCCGACGACCGCTACTGCATCGACATCCTCACCCAGATCAGCGCCGTCCAGGCGGCCCTGGACAAGGTCGCGCTCGGGCTGCTGGACGGGCACGTCCGGCACTGCGTGGCGGAGGGGACGCAGGAGGGCAAGGGCGAGGAGATGTCCACCGAGCTGATGGCGGCGGTGGGACGGCTCATGCGCCGCGGCTGACCCGGCCGCCGAGCGGGTCCTCGTGCGCGGCGCGCTCCATCATCTCCACCAGGGTCCGCCAGCCGTGCAGGAAGTGCTCGCGCTCGACCGGGCCGAGCGCCTCCAGCGTCATCCGCAGGGGCCGCAGGCGGCGCAGGGCGAACCGCTCGACGAGCTCGCGGCGCCCCTCGTCCAGGCTGACGATCATGCGGCGGCGGTCCCGCTCGTCCGGGCGCCGGTCCACGAAGCCGCCGCGCTGCAGCTCGCCGACGAGCTGGCTGACGGTGGCGGGGCTGAGCCCCATGTGCCGGGCGAGCACCCCGACCGGGACGGGGCCGTTGAGCACCAGCCGGATCAGCACGGGGACGTGCCGGGGGCCGAGCCCGGCGTCCTTGACCAGGCCGATCAGCTCCTCGGCCTCCCCGTGCGCCGCCGAGCCCTTCATGCCGCGGAACATCCGGCCCATGATCTGGACCATCGTCTCCAGATCGGCGTCCACGCCGGCGTCCGGACCGGCGCCCACCCGGGCGTCCACGCGGGCGGGCGCGCGGTCCGGATCATCACCGGTCGCGGCGGCCGCGCCTGATTTCCCGGACATACCTTGAATTTCAACACATTCCGTGCTGCAGTGTAAATACGTTGAAGTTCAAGGCGTTTCAAGCTTTCCGCAACGGGGACACGGGGCAACCGGAGCACACACGAGGGGGCCGACCATGGCCGAGAGCCCGCCCACCGACCTCGCGCCGCCGGGCGCGTCCGCCGCCACCGAACGGCTGGACCGGCAGGTGATCCTGCTCGGCCTGGTCATCGTCTCCGGGACCGTCATGGCGATCCTGGACACCACCATCGTCAACGTGGCCCTGCAGACGCTCGGCAAGGACTTCCACGCGAGCCTGTCCACCATCCAGTGGACGATCACCGGGTACACGCTCGCGCTCGGCACGGTCATCCCGATCACCGGCTGGGCGGTCGACCGGTTCGGCGGCCGCCGGGTGTGGATGCTGTCGATCGTGCTGTTCGTCGCGGGGTCGGCGCTGTCCGGCGCGTCCTGGAACATCCAGTCGCTGATCGTCTTCCGCGTCCTGCAGGGGCTCGGCGGCGGCATGCTGATGCCGACCGGCATGGCCATCCTCACCATGGCCGCCGGGCCGCGGCGGATGGGCCGCATCATGAGCATCGTGGGCGTGCCCATGCTGCTCGGCCCCGTGCTCGGTCCCGTGATCGGCGGCTGGCTGGTCGAGGACGTCGACTGGCGCTGGATCTTCTTCGTGAACCTCCCGGTCGGCGCGCTCGCCTTCGCCCTCGCCTGGTGGAAGGTGCCGCACGAGCAGGAGGGGCAGGGCGGGGGCGGCTCCGCGGCGCTGGACCTGCGCGGCCTGGTCCTGCTGCCGCCCGGTTTCGCGCTCCTGATCTACGGGCTGTCCACCGCCAACAGCAACGGCGGGTTCGGGAACGCCTCCACGATCGCGTGGCTGGTCGGCGGCGCCGTCCTGGTGGCGCTGTTCGTGCTGCACAGCCTGCAGCGGCGCGAGCGCGCGCTGATCGACGTGCGGCTGTTCGCCGACCGGACCTTCGCGACCGCGTCCGTCGCGGTGTTCCTCGTCGGCATCGCGCTGATGGGCTCGATGCTGCTGATCCCGCTGTACTACCAGACCGCCCGCGGCGAGGGCGCCCTCGCGGCCGGGCTGCTGCTGGCCCCGCAGGGCCTCGGCGCCGCCACCGCGATGCCGTTCTCCGGCATCATCACCGACAAGCTCGGCGCCGGGCGCATCGTCCCGGTCGGCATCGTGCTGCTAGTCGTCGGGACCATCCCGTTCGCGCTGGTGGGCGCGGACACCTCCTACTGGTTCCTCGGCGCCGCCCTGTACGTCCGGGGCCTCGGCCTCGGCTGCACGATGATGCCGACGATGTCGGCCGCGCTGACCACGCTGGCCCGCTCCGCGGCGTCGCGGGCGAGCAGCACGCTGAACATCCTCGTCCAGCTCGGCGGCTCGGTCGGGGTGGCGCTGCTCGCCGTCATCCTGTCCCGGCAGATCAGCTCGCGGCTGCCGCAGGCGGGCGGCAACGGCGGCACCGCCGGGGTGGGCGAGATCCCCGACCGGATCCGCGAGCAGGTCGCGCCGAAGCTCGCGGACGCGTTCGGGACGACGTTCTGGGTCTCGCTGCTCCTCACCGCGGTGCTGATCGTCCCGGCGCTGCTGCTGCCCAAGCACGGTTCGCACGCCGGCGACGGACCGGACGCGGCGGCGAAGGGCGACGCTCCCCCGCCGATGGCCTGACCGGGCCCGGCACCCTCAGGACGCCATCGACCAGCCGGCCAGGTCCTCCTCGTGCGCGCGGGTGAGGCGCCTGGCCCGCTTGGCGTCCGGCGAGTACCGGAACCGCTCCGGGACGACGCGGGTCGTGCGGTACAGGCCCTTGAGCGCGAGCGTCGCGGCCAGGTCGGACGTCGGCAGCCCCGGCAGCCCGTACATCCGGCGGGCCCAGCGCGGCAGCGTCGACACCACCAGCATCGCGACGCCCGGCGCGGCCAGCTTCAGCGGCATCAGGTGCTGCGGGACGGCCGGGCTGAACATCCGCTTCAGCCCCTCGCGGGCCTCGCGGCACGCGAAGATCTGCCGCCGCATCCGCTCGTAGTACTCCTTCATCTCGGCGACCGAGCCCGGCACGTCCGCCGGGTCCAGGCCGACGACGGCGGCGGCGCGGCGCTGCTCGTCCACGAACGCGTCGGCGTCCGCGGCGGTCAGCGGCACCCCGGCGCGGCGCGCCACGTCGAGGTAGGAGTCGACCTCCCCCATGTGCACCCAGAGCAGGTTCTCGGGGTCGTCCACCGGGAACGCCTCGCCGGTGCGCAGGTCCAGGCCGGTGAGCTTGGAGTGCAGCTTGCGGACGCGGCGCCCCACCCGCTCGACCTCACCGTGCGTCCCGTAGGTGCGCACCCGGACGAACTCGACCGTCCGGCCGAGCCGCGCCCAGGCCGCGTCGGGGTTCATCAGCTCGGAGTTCTGCGCGGTGCCCCACATCGTGCGGGGATGCAGCGCCTGCAGCAGCAGCGCCCGGATCCCGCCGACGATCAGCACCGGCTCGCCCATCACCTGCCAGGTCACCGAGCCCGGACCGAACAGGCCGTGATCCTCGCCGTCCCGGCCCTCGCGGGCCTCGAACTCCTCGCGCACGTCGACCGCCTTCCTCTCCGCGGCCGAGGTAACCACGCCGGCCCCGGTAAATGAAGACTTACCCGGCTATGGCGTCCGTCACACGCCGGGCGCTAGTCGGCGGGCTCGTCCACCGCGTCGTCGCGCTCGGCGGGCTCGGTCTGCTCGGCGACCCAGGCGAGGTAGTCCAGGCTGCCCGCCACCACCGGCGTCGCGATGATCTCCGGGGAGTCGTAGGAGTGCATCTCGGTGATCATGCTGGCCAGCTCGTCGAAGCGGTCGGCGGTGGTCTTGAACACCACCATCCACTCCTCGGCCGACTCGATCTCGCCCTCCCACCAGTAGGTGCTCGCGATGGGGCCGACGAGCTGGGCGCACGCGGCGAGCCGTTCGGCGACCGCCGACCGGGCCAGCCCGGCCGCTTCGGACCGGGCGTCGGTCGTGGTCGTCACCTGCACGTAAGACTGCGCCATGAGACCACTACTTCCCTCTCCCCGCGCCGTGCACGCGTGCCCGGGGAGATCATCACGGGCGGGCCGGGCGGACGACCATCGCGCTGCCGCCGCCGCGCCGGACCGGCTCGGCGACCGCCTGGACGAGGCCGGGCCGCAGGAACTCCAGGCCGGCGGCCGCGCCGATCACGCCCGCCGGCGGGCCGGGGAACACCTCCAGCCGGTGGCCGCGCGCCGCGAGGCCCGTGCCGTACCGGTCGATGAACGCCTGCTCGGCGAAGTCCTGCGGGGTGTTGCGCTGGGTGGCGCGCGGCGCCGCCAGCGCGGTGGGCAGGTCCATGCCGAGGTCGATCCGGTTCACCAGGATCTGCAGCACGGTCGTGATGATCGTGGATCCGCCGGGGGTGCCGAGCGCCAGCCGCGGCCGGCCGTCCTGGAGCACGATCGTCGGCGAGATGCTGCTGCGCGGCCGCTTGTGCGGGCCGGGCAGGTTCGGGTCGGGGAGGCCGCCGGGCGCGGACGGCGCGAAGGAGAAGTCGGTCAGCTCGTTGTTGAGCAGGAAGCCGCGCCCGGGGACGGTGAGGGCGCTGCCGCCGAACTGCTCGATCGTCACGGTGTAGGAGGCGACGTTCCCCCACTTGTCGGCGACGACGAGGTGGGTGGTCTGCGGTCCCTCGGCCGCCAGCACGCGGGTCTGCGTGCCGGGCGGGACGCACGGCTGGTACGCCCCGTCGGGGCTGCCGGGCCCGACGGGGGCGGTGGCGGCCTGGTCCGGCTTGATGAGGCAGGCGCGCTCGCGGGCGAACCCCTGCGACAGCAGCTCGTCCAGCGGCACCTTCACCTGGCCGGGGTCGCCGACGTAGGCGCCCCGGTCGGCGTAGGCGAGCTTCGACGCCTCCAGGTAGTAGTGCAGCGCGGTGACGGGGTCGCGCGGGTCGAGGCGGAAGTTGCCCAGGATGTTCAGCGCCTCGCCGACCGTGGAGCCGCCGGACGACGACGGCGGCTCCCCGTACACGTCGTAGCCGCGGTAGGCGACGTGCGTGGGCTGCTTGGACAGCGCCTTGTAGGCGGCCAGGTCGCCGGTCGTGAGGACTCCGGGCCGCACCTTCCGCGCCGCCTTGGGGTCGACGGGCGGATCGGTGACCGTCCGCACGATCTCCTTGCCCAGCTGGCCCTGGTAGAGCCAGCCGATGCCGTGCTTCGCGATCTGCCGGTAGGTGTTCGCCAGGTCGGGGTTCCTGAAGACCGAGCCGACGGCCGGGAGCTCGCCGCCCGGCAGGAACAGCTTCCGGGTCGGGACGATGTCGCGGAAGCGGTCCGCGTTCACGGCGGTCTGGTCGCGGAACTCCTGGTCCACGACGAACCCGTGCTCGGCGACGCCGATCGCGGGCTGCAGCAGCGTGCTCAGCTTCCGGGTGCCGAACCGGCGCAGCGCGAGGTCCCACTGGGCGAGCGTGCCCGGCACGCCGACGCTGAGCCCGCTGGTGACCGCGTCGGCGAAGGCGAGCGGCCGGCCCGTCGCCGGGTCGATGAAGTAGTCCTCCTTCATCGACGCCGGGCCGAACTCGCGGCCGTCGAGCGCGGACACCTTGCGCGTCCTCGCGTCGTAGTAGGTCATGTAGCCGCCGCCGCCGATGGCCGAGACGTACGGTTCGGTGACGCCGAGGGCGGCGCCCGCGGCCACGGCGGCGTCCATCGCGTTGCCGCCCCGCTCGAGGATCTCCAGCGCCGCGCGGCTGGCGTCCGGGTCGACCGTGGACACCGCGCCGCCGTAGCCGGTCGCGACGGGCTGCCGGGGCGGCGGGCGGTGCCCCGGCGGGGCCGCCGCGGCGGCCGGGACGGCGGTCGGGACGGCCAGCGCCGCCGTGAC
Organism: Actinomadura sp. NTSP31; assembly: GCF_041951385.1. NCBI lineage: Bacteria > Bacillati > Actinomycetota > Actinomycetes > Streptosporangiales > Thermomonosporaceae > Actinomadura > Actinomadura sp. NTSP31. Next base: position 190,455 of record NZ_JBGNUT010000013.1, read on the forward strand.
GGCGGCGGCGAGCGCGGTGCGGCGGAGGGCTCTGGAGGGCGAGGGGCGCTGTGCTGGGCGGGACACCGAACCTCCTGTGGGACGCGGCGTCCCTACGGTGCCACCGATCTTCGCCGATGGCCACCGTCCGCACCGGCCGACCCCGGCCGTTCCGGCGGCCGCCGGGCCGCGGCCCGAAGGCGCTTTCCTGCGGAATGGCGCTATTGGCGGGAACGGTCCACTAGAAACGGACTCGGTATCCGCCCCTCACCTGCGGCTCCTTCCGCCATACTGGCGGACCGTGGTTTGGCAGGATCCGACAACAGACACCCGACAGCAATCCGCCGTAAAACGTTGCGATTATGGTCATACCTGGTGAATTCTTAGGGACTTCGACCAACCGTCTCTCGCGAACAGCGGCGCGGGTTCGGGCCAGGGGGGAACACCTATGACCTGGGACGTCCGCACGCGCAACACCATGTTCCGCCGGCTGCCGGTGGAGCAGGCGACCGGCCGGCTGTACGGCGGCCGGCACCGGCTCCGCGTCGTGTACCGGACCCGGGACCTCGTCGTGCTCGGCCTCGGCGTGATGATCGGCTCCGGCATTTTCAAGATCTCCGGAGAGCAGGCCGCGACCACCGCCGGCCCGGCCGTGATCATTTCCTTCCTGATCGCCGGCGGCGTCTGCTTCCTGGCCGCGCTGTCCTACGCGGAGCTGTCGTCCATCGTCCCGGTGGCGGGCAGCGCCTACTCCTTCAGCTACGTCGCGTTCGGCGAGATCTGGGCCTGGGTCGTCGGCTGGGCGCTGGTGCTGGAACTGCTGCTCGCCGCGTCGGTCGTCGCGCGGGCCTGGTCGCTGTACGCCGCGCAGGCGCTGGCCGACTTCGCCGTGCCCGTGCCGTCCTGGCTCGCCGGGGTCATCGGGCAGGAGAAGGGCTTCGACCTGTTCGCGTTCGGCATCCTGGTGCTGCTGATCGCCATGCTGGCCACCGGCAGCCGGATGAGCCTGCGCAGCCTGTGGTTCATGGTGATGGCCAAGCTGATCGTGATCGGGCTGGTCGTGGCGACCGGCCTGAAGTTCTTCCACCCCGGCAACCTCACCCCCTTCGTGCCGCCCGAGCGGCCCGCCCCGCACGGCGCCACGACCGTGCTGGACGCCGCGCTCGGCGCGGTCACCGGCAGCCATCCGGGGGTGTTCGGCATCTGGGGGATCTTCGCCGCCGCGCCCGCGATCGCGTTCGCCTACATCGGCTTCGACCTGATCGCCACCGCGTCCGAGGAGACCGACGACGCGCCCCGCAAGGTGCCGCGCGGGATGCTGACCAGCCTGGCGATCGCCGTCGTGCTGTACGTCGCGGTCGCGGTCGCGATGGTCGGCATGGTCTCCCCCGACCGGCTCGACCCGGCCAAGCCGCTGCTGGCGACCGCGTTCGGCCTGGCCGGGGCCCGGTCCATGGGCAAGGTCATCGACATCGGCGCGGTGCTCGCGCTGACCACCGTGATCCTGGTGGTGCTGATCAGCCTCACCCGGGTGGTGTTCTCGATGGCGCGGGACGGGCTGCTGCCCCGCCCGATCGCCGGGATGAGCCGCTACCGGGTGCCGTCGCGGGCCACGCTGGTCGCGGGCGGCGCGGCGGTCGTGATGTCGCAGAGCGTCAACGTGCTCACGCTGGAGCAGATGGTGGTGATCGGGACGCTGTTCGCGTTCCTGTTCGTCTCGGCGGGCGTGCTCGCGCTGCGCCGCGCGCGTCCCGACCTGCACCGCCCGTTCCGCGTCCCGGCCGCGCCGGTCACCGCCGTCGCGACGATCCTGGCCACCGCCTGGCTGATGCTGAACCTGAAGGTCCAGACGTGGGGGTACTTCATCGTCTGGATGACCGCGGGCGTGCTGATCTACCTGGTGTACGGCCGGCGCAAGAGCCAGATGAAGCTGCTGCTGGACGCCGCTCCATCCGGGCGTCCGGTGGCCGCCCGGATGGACGCGCCGCCGCCCGGCGTGGCGCCGCTGGACGGTGCGTTCGGCGGCCCGACGCCGGGGGGCGGGTTCCCGGTCCCGCCGCAGGGGCGGTACGGGCGGCCGAACGGCCCCGTGCCGGAGAGCCCGTACCCGACGGGGCGGTACTCGGCGGGACGGCGGCCAAGCGGCCCGTACGCCGGCGAGCAACACGGGGGCGAGCCGCCCCGGCGGGAGCCTCATGCGCGCGGACCCGCGCCGTACGGGCGCGAGGACGTCGCGGAACCGCCGGCCGATCCGTACGCGCTCGATCCGGACGTGCCGAACCCGTTCGCGTCCGGTCCGCATCCGGCGGCCGGGCAGTACGCGCCCGAGCAGCTCGGCTCCAACCCGTACGAGGGCGGGCGGTACGGGGCCGGGCCCTACACCCGTGACCCGTACGCGCAGGAGCCGTACGTGCCCGAGCCGTACGAGGACGGTGAGCGCGAGGAGCCGCCCTCCCCAGGGGGCCGCCACCGCCGCTGACGATCCTCGCAGAGCGCCGTTTCCCCAGCTGGGGAGGCGGCGCTCTGCGCGTGCGCGAAAACCGGCTGGACATACCGCCCGCCCCGGGTTATGTTCTTCTCATATCGAGATGAACTCATACTGAGATTTACTCAGAGCGAGACCATGGAGCGGCACGGATGACCCCGGACCCGACGCGCGACGAGAGCGCGTTCCTCGCGAACTACGACCCGCGCGCCTACGACCCCGTCGCGGTGACCGTCGACGTCGTCGCCCTCACCATCCGGGACGGGTCGCTGCACGTCCTGCTCGTCCGCCGCGGCGGCGCGCCGTTCGAGGGAATGTGGGCGCTGCCCGGCGGTTTCGTCCACGCGGGCGGCCGGCGCGAGGCCGAGGACCTGCCGGACGCCGCCGTCCGCGAGCTGGCCGAGGAGACCGGGCTCAGCGCCAAGGGCGGCGTGCTCGGGCGCGTGCACCTGGAGCAGCTCGGCACCTACGGCTCCCCCGGCCGCGACCCGCGCATGCGGATCATCTCCGTCGCCTACCTCGCGTTCGCCCCCGAGCTCCCCGACCCCGAGGCGGGCGGCGACGCCGCCGACGCGGCCTGGGCACCGGTGGACGCGCTCGGCCTGACCGACTCCGGCGACCAGCGCCCCGGCACCACGCGGCGGCTCGCGTTCGACCACGCGCGGATCCTCGCCGACGGCCTGGAGCGGGCCCGCGGCAAGCTGGAGTACACCCCGCTCGCCACGGCGTTCTGCGGCGGCGAGTTCACCATCCCCGAGCTGCGCGCCGTCTACGAGGCGGTGTGGGGCGAGGAACTGCACGCCGGCAACTTCCACCGCAAGGTGCTCTCGGTCCCCGGCTTCGTGGAGAGCACCGGCGCCACGTCCGACAAGGGCGGCCGGCGCGGCGGCCCCCGGCCCCGGCTCTACCGCGCGGGCGACGCCCGCCTCCTGCACCCCGCCCTGCTGCGGCCCAGCCGCGAGGAAGAGATCAGGTGATCCCCCGATGAACGACGTGAACGCCCGCGGGCTCGACGACGCACTGGCCCGCCTCGACCGCGCCCGCGTCCCGGCCGACCTGTTCGGCGAGGACGCCGCCGAGGCCGCGCGGCGCTACCGGCGGCTCGTCCGGCTCGTCCACCCGGACGCGACCGGCGGCCGGACGCGCGACGCGTTCGTCCGGCTGAACGCGCTGTGGCGCACCTACAACGGGTCCGACCCGGCCGTCGTCACCACCCGCCGGCACTCCTACCGCATCGCGGGCGACCCGGTCTCCGGCGACCTCGCCCGGCTGTACCGGGCCCGGACGGACGCCGCGGCGGGCGAGGTGCTGCTGAAGATGCCGTGCGACCCCCGCGACGGCGACCTGCTCGAACGCGAGGCCGTCGCGCTGCGCCAGCTCCCCAAGGACGGGGACGGGCGGTTCCTGCCGTACGTGCCGCGCCTGGTCGAGTCGTTCCAGCACCAGGACGCCGCGACGGGCGCGCGGCGGCGGTCGAACGCGATCGCCGCACTCGACGGCTTCCGCAGCCTCGCCGAGGTCGAGGCCGCCTTCCCCGGCGGCGTCGACCCGCGCGACGCGGCGTGGATGTGGCGGCGGCTGCTGGTCGCGCTCGGCTTCGCGCACCGCGCGGGCGTCCTGCACGGCGCGGTGCTCCCCGACCACGTCATGATCCACCCGGAGGAGCACGGGCTGGTGCTGGTCGACTGGTGCTACTCCGTCCCGGGGTGCTATGCGCACGCCGACCCGTCCGGGCGCGTTCCCGCGATGGTGGAGCGCTACCGCGACCGGTACCCGCCAGAGGTGCCGGCGCGGCGTCCCGCGAGCCAGGCCACCGACATCTTCATGGCCGCCCGGTGCATGACCGACCTGATGGGCGGCCAGGCGCCCAAGGCGCTGCGCATGTTCGCGCGCGGCTGCCTGCTCACCGCGCAGAACCGCCGCCCGTCCGACGCCTGGCGGCTGCTGGCCGAACTCGACGAGCTGCTCGAACGGCTCTACGGCCCGCGGCGCTTCCGCCCGTTCCACCTGCCCGTCACCCACTGAAGGAGAAGATCCATGGGAAGCGGAAACTGGTCCACCGACGTCTACGCGGCGCGGGCGGGCTACCGCGCGTCCACCGGCGCCAGCGCGTTCGCCTACAGCGACGGCGGCGCCACCACCGTCCACCCCGACCTCGACCCGAAGGGCGTCGGCGCCCGGGAGAGCCGGGACTCCGACGACCACCCCGAGTCGCTGGCGATCGGCGTGCTGTTCGACGTGACCGGCTCGATGGGCGGCGTGCCGCGCACCCTGCAGACCAAGCTGCCCGACCTGCTCGGCCTGCTGCTGCGCAAGGGGTACGCCGAGGACCCGCACATCCTGTTCGGCGCGGTCGGCGACGCGACCTGCGACCGGGCGCCGCTGCAGATCGGGCAGTTCGAGGCCGACAACCGGATGGACGACGACCTCGGCAAGATCCTGCTGGAGGGCGGGGGCGGCGGCCAGCTGCGCGAGTCCTACGAGCTGGCCATGTACTTCATGGCCCGGCACACCTCGATCGACTGCTTCGAGAAGCGCGGCAAGCGCGGCTACCTGTTCATGATCGGCGACGAGCTGGCGTACCCGAAGATCAAGCGGCGCGAGGTCGCCGAGGTCATCGGCGACGACCTGGAGCGCGACCTGCCGATCGAGGAGGTGCTGCGCGAGCTCCAGCGGATGTACGAGGTGTACTTCATCATCCCCGAGGGCGCCTACCACTCGGGCAGCCGCGAGCTGAAGGACTTCTGGCAGGGGCTGCTCGGCCAGCACGTCCTCTACCTGGACGACCTCGACGCGGTGTGCGAGACGATCGCGCTGACCGTCGGGCTCGCCGAGGACGCCATCGACCTGGACGAGGGCCTGGACCACCTGGCCGAGGCCGGCTCGGACGCGGGCGCGTCGGTGTCGCGGGCGCTGGCCCGGCTGGACGTGTCGCGCGCGCCGGTCGCGGTGTCGGCGACGCCGCCCGGCCTGGACGCCTCCGGTCCGTCGGGCACGACGCGGCTATGAACCCGACGGAGTCGGCCCGGGGGGGCTGCGGGGGGTCGTCCCCCCTCGGGAGATGCGGGGGCGGGAACCGCGATGGGGCACGTCATCGTCGTCGACCTCGGGTTCGGGGACGCGGGCAAGGGCACGGTCGTCGACCACCTCTGCCGCGCGTCACCGGTCGCGGCGGTCGTCCGGTTCAACGGGGGCGCGCAGGCGGCGCACAACGTCGTGACGGACGACGGGCGGCACCACACCTTCGCCCAGTTCGGCTCGGGGACGTTCACACCGGGCGTCCGGACGCACCTGTCGCGGTTCATGCTGGTCGACCCGCTCGCGCTCGCCGCCGAGGCCGGCCACCTGCGTTCGCTCGGCGTCGCCGACGCGCTCGACCGGCTGACCGTGGACCGGGACGCGCTGCTCACGACGCCGTACCACCGGGCCGCCAACCGCGCCCGGGAACGGGCTCGCGGCGCGGCACGGCACGGGTCGTGCGGCATGGGCATCGGGGAGACCGCGTCCTACGCGCTCACCCACGGCGACGCGCCGCGTGCGGGCGACTGCCTGTCGCCCGCACGGCTGCGGCGCCGGCTCACCGCGCTCCACGACTGGTACCGCGAGACGTTCCCGTCCGGTGAGGACGTGCCGGACGTCGACGCCTGCGCCGACGCGTTCACCGCGTTCGCCGAACGGGTCCGGATCGTGGGCGGCGGCCATCTGCACGGCCTGCTCCGGTCCGGCGACGTGGTGTTCGAGGGCGCGCAGGGCGTCCTGCTGGACGAGTGGCACGGCTTCCACCCGTACACGACCTGGTCGACCACGACGTTCGCCAACGCCGAGACGCTGCTGGCCGAGGCGGGCGCGTCGGCGGCGCGGCTCGGGGTCCTGCGGACGTACACGACCCGCCACGGTCCCGGCCCGTTCGTCACCGAGGACGCGGCGCTGACCGCCGCGCTCCCCGACCCGCACAACGGCGCGGGCCCGTGGCAGGGCGCGTTCCGGGCCGGCCATCTCGACGCCGTCGCCCTCCGGTACGCGCTGGACGTCACCGGCGGCGTGGACGGCCTGGCGGTCACGCATCTGGACGTCGCGGGGGCGCGTCCCGACCTGCGCGTCTGCCAGGCCTACGCGACACCGGCCGGGCCGGTGGACCGGCTGCCGGCGGGTGACGGCGACCTGGACCGCCAGGCGGCCCTCACCCGGCGGCTGCTCACCGCCCGTCCCGTCTACGCGCCGCTGGGCCGCCGTCCGGTCGAGACGATCGAGAACGCGCTCGGCGCTCCGGTCGTCCTGACCTCGCACGGCCCGGCGGCGTCCGCCAAGCGCGCCACCGGTCAGCCGCTCTCGCGGAACCCGGGCACCTTGCGCAGGACCGCGTAGAGCAGCGCCGCCAGGACGAACCCGACCGCGAACGTGATGTCGCCGAACGACGCGTTGTGGCTCGGTACGATCCCGACGTACTTCTCCTGGTTGGAGAACAGCCACACCGACACCACGACGGCGACCGCCATCGCCGCGGGCCCGGCCCAGTTGCGGCGCCGGACGTCGAACACCATCGCGTCCACCCGCGCGTCCGCGTCCCGTACCGACCAGATCCCGCGCCGCAGCACCAGGTCGGCGAGCACCACGCCGAGCCACGGCCCGATCCAGTACGCGATGACCAGCAGGAACGCCTCGTAGTCGTGGCCGGCGTCGTCCAGCCCGAAATAGGCGACGACGAGCCCGACCGCGCCGAACGCCCCGGCGACCAGCGCGCGCTGCAGCCGCACCGGCAGGGGCAGCCGGATCCCCGTCGCGACGAACGACATCGACCCGGAGTAGATGTTGATCGCGTTGGCGCCGACCGCGCCGATCGCGATGACCAGCAGGGTGAGTTTCGCGACGACCGAGGGCAGGTGCCCGGTGAACGCGCCGGTCGGGTCGGCGAGGGCCGCGCCGCCGAGCGTCACCGACGCCGCGCCGACGATCTGCAGGACGGTGCAGCCGGCGAAGACGCCGAGCGCCGCCCACAGGCCCACGGCGCGCGGGCTCGCGGTGGCCGGCAGGTAGCGGGTGTAGTCGGCGGCGTAGGGGTTCCAGCCCGCCGCGTACCCGAAGCTCGCGCCCACCACGATGAGGAACGCGCCGATCCCGCCCGACCCGGCCCCGGCCGGGGCGGGCGCGCCGAAGTCCGCCTTCGCCAGGATGATCACGGACGTGATGCCGAACACCACCGCCAGCACCGGGAACGCGTACCGCTCGTAGGCGTGCACGAGGTTGTGCCCGAAGAACGCGACGCCCGCCTGCAGTGCGACCACGATCGCCAGGCACAGCGGCTTCGGCATCCCGGTCAGCGTGTTGAGCGCCAGCGACCCGCTGACGCTGTTCACCGCGAACCAGCCGACGCCGCCCGCCACCGAGTTGATCGCGGACGGCAGCATGTTGCCGCGGTGCCCGAACGGCACCCGGCCGAGCACCATCTCCGGCACCCCGTAGCGGGGGCCGCGCGCCGACAGGACCGCGTGCGTCACCGAGCCGAGCAGCGTGCCCGCCACGATCGCGGCGGTGGCCTGCCAGAACGTCAGCCCGAACGCGGCGACCGCGAGCACGCCGAGGAACACCGTCGCGAACTCCAGGTTCGGCGACGTCCAGGTCCACAGCAGGTTGAGCGGCCGGCCGTGCCGCTGGTCGAGGGGGATGAAGCCGGCGCCGCCCGGCTCGACGGCGGCGACCCGGGCGCCGTAGTCGCCCTCGCGGACGACCACGCCCGCGGGCGCGGTCTCTTCGATCTCCGTCATGTGAGGGCCTTTCAGGGGGTGAGGCACAGGCGGGTCAGGCGAGGGTGATGGCGTCGAGGCGTTCGAGGAGGAAGTCGTGCGCGCGCACGGCCGCGCCGCCGGCGGTGCGGCCGACGGGCGGGCCGAGCGGCTCGACGCGGGCGTCCGGGTCGCACTCGTAGAAGAAGATCAGCGACACGAGCTCCTCGTCCGGGGCGCTCGGATCCGGCGGCAGGACGCGGTGCCGGTTGGACTTCCAGCGGCCGCCGGTCCAGTGGGCGAGCAGGTCGCCGACGTTGATGGTGAAGGAGTCCTCGACCCACGGGGCGTCCACCCAGCCGGCCTCCTCGGAGTGCACCTGGAGTCCGCCCACCCCGTCCTGCCGGTCGAGGACCGTGACGGTGCCGAAGTCGGTGTGCGGGCCGATCCGGAACTGGCCGGGCTCCGGCTCCCCGAGCTGCGACAGCGGCGGGTAGCGGTTGATGTTCAGGGTGAAGGACGGGTGCAGGGCGTGCGCGGTGAAGAAGCCCGACGGCAGGCCGAGCGCGACCGCGCACAGCGAGAGCAGGTCGTCCGACAGCCGCTTCATCCGGGCCAGGTAGCGCGTCAGCAGCGCCTCCAGCTCGGGTACCTCGCCCGGCCACACGTTCGGCAGGAACCACTCGGCGTCGAAGAACGGGTCGCCGGTCGGGCGGTCCGCGCCGACCGCGAACGTCTCCTTCAGGTCCGGCGGCGTCGCGGTGCCCTCGGCGTACCCGTTGGCCTCGACACCGGGCGGCAGCCAGCCGCGCTCCCCCACGGTCGCGGCGTACCGGTGCTTGACCTCCTGCGGCAGCGCGAAGAACCGCTTGGCGGCGGCGCGGATCGCGTCCCGCTCCGCGGCGGGCACCCCGTGCCCGGTGACCACCAGGAAGCCGATCTCGCTCAGCGCGGCGTCGACCCGCGCGGCGACGGCGGCGCGGTCGCGCTCGCCGCCGCGGAACCAGGGGGTGAGGTCGATGATCGGGACGGCCTTCATGGAACGGTCCTTTCCGGGCGAGTGCGGCGCTGCGCTCACTATCGCTTGCGATCAAGGCCGGATCACCCCCCGAAACGGAGATGAAACCGTCACTTCGCGAGATTTAACGTGGCCGGAACATGCGGTGACCGGCCGCCCTCCGGATGACCGGCATCGGCCGACATCGGACGCCCATTGACCCGGGGCCGCGGTGAGACCAAGATCTCCCCGAATGCCGCGTATCCCCCGGAGGTGGGCGTTGCGTCTCCTGTCCCTGCGCGCGCTCCCGGCCGCCGCCGCGCTGACGCTCGCCGCGGCCCTGGTCTCCGCCCCGCCGTCCGTGCCGGCCGCGTCCGCCGGCACCGGCGACGGCTGCGACCCGATCGACCCGGCGTCGTGCCTGCTGCCGTTCCCGAGCGACTGGTACACCAAGGCCGATCCGCACACCGCCACCGGCCTGCGCGTGAACATGACCACGACGCTGAAGAACGCGCTCGGCCTGCCCGTCTCCCCGGACGCGTGGAACCGCGCGGACGGCTTCTCCCCCGGCTCTGACCTGCTCGCCCGCGTCCCCGGCGTGGACCTCGCGCGCAGCGGCGCCGCACCCGTCACCGACATCGGCGCGTCGCTGAAGCCGGACGCGCCGATCGTCCTGCTCGACACCGCGACCGGGCAGCGCTGGCCGTACTGGGCGGAACTGGACGCCAACGCGCCGGACGACCGCAAGGCGCTGATCGTCCGGCCCGCGAAGAACCTCGTCGAGGGCCACCACTACGCGGTCGCGCTGCGGAACCTGCGCGACGCGTCCGGGAACCTCCTCAAGCCGAACGCGGCGTTCAGCAAGATCCTCGGCCCGGCGCTGCCGTCCACCGACCCGCTCTACGCGCGGCAGAAGGCCGAGAAGAAGGTGCTCGCCGACCTCGCCGGCCGCGGCGTCGGCACGAACGGCCTGTACCTGGCCTGGGACTTCACCGTCGCCAGCGCGCAGAGCATCGCCGGGCCGATGCTGCACATCCGCGACGACGCGCTCCGCAAGCTCGGGAACGGGGCGCCCTCGTTCCTGGTCACGAAGGTGACGAACGACGTCGACGCCAAGATCGCCCGCGAGGTGAAGGGCATCGTGTGGGCGCCGAGCTACCTCGACCAGTACGGCGGCCTCCCCGGATCGTCGTTCCACTACGGCAAGGACGGGCTCCCGTCGCAACTGCCCGGCAACAGCCAGGCCGTCCCGTTCCAGTGCGAGATCCCGAAGGCCGCGTTCGGGAAACCGGCGAACCCCGCGCTGTACGGGCACGGCCTGCTCGGCAGCGAGGGCGAGGTCGACGCCGGGAACGTCAAGGCGATGGCCGCCGAACACGACTTCGTGTTCTGCGCGACCAAGTGGATCGGCATGTCCGACGAGGACGTCCCCAACGTCATCTCCGCGCTCGCCGACATCACCCGGTTCCGCACCGTCGCCGACCGCCTCCAGCAGAGCATGCTGAACTTCGTGTTCCTCGGCCGCGCGATGACCCGCGGCTTCGCCGGCGACACGGCGTTCCAGGACGCTGCGGGCAAGCCGCTGATCGCACCCGGCGCGCCGCTCACCTACGACGGCAACAGCCAGGGCGGGATCATGGGCGGCGCGCTCACCGCCGTCTCCCCCGACCTGCACCGCTCCGTCCTCGGCGTCCCCGCGATGAACTACAGCACGCTGCTCAACCGCAGCGCCGACTTCCCGCAGTACGCCAAGGTGCTCGACCTGTCCTACCCCGACAAGCTCGACCAGCAGATCGGCCTCGCGCTGATCCAGATGCTCTGGGACCGCGGCGAGGCAGACGGCTACGCCTGGCACATGACCGACCACCCCTACCCCGGCACCCCGAAGCACCAGGTGCTGATGCACGTCGCGTTCGGCGACCACCAGGTCGCGACCGTCGCCGCCGAGGTCGAGGCCCGCACGATCGGCGCCCGGATCCACGCCCCCACCGTCACGCCCGGACGCAGCCTCGACACGGTCCCGTACTGGGGCATCCCGACGTTCGGCGCGTCTACCGGCGGGTCGGCGATGGTCGTGTGGGACAGCGGCTCGCCCGCGCCGCCGACCACCAACACCCCGCCCACCGAAGGCCGCGACCCGCACTCCGACCCGCGCAGCAACGCCGACGCCCGCAAGCAGAAGGCGACCTTCCTGACCACGGGCCGGACCGTCGACGTCTGCGCCGGCGGCCCCTGCGTGATCACCCCCTGACCGGCGCCCGGAGGACGCCCCGCACGGAAGCGCCGATCGGCGGCTGGGAGAATCAGAGCATGCTTCAGGTCTGCCCGAACGGGACGCGGGCCGCCGGCGTCCCGGTCACGCCGGACGAGATCGCGACGGCCGTGCGCGCGGCGGTCGACGTCGGCGCGCAGGACGTCCACCTGCACCCCCGCGACGACGCCGGCGCCGACACCCTGGACCCCGCCCACGTCGCCGCCGCGCTGTCCGCCGTCCGCGAGGCCGCGCCGGGCGTGCCCGTCGGCGTCACCACCGGCGCGTGGACCGCCGCGGGCCCCGCCGAGCGCGCGGCGCTGATCCGGTCGTGGACCGTCCTGCCCGACCACGCGTCGGTCAACTTCCACGAGGACGGCGCCGAACTCGTCGCCGAGACCCTCCTGGACCGCGGCGTCGCCGTCGAGGCCGGGATCTTCTCCGGCACCGAGGCCGCCGACCGCTTCCTGAGCTGGCCGCACGCCCGCGACGTGCTGCGCGTCCTCGCCGAGGTCACCGACACCGGGGCGGAGTCCTCCACCGAGACCGCGAAGGAACTCCTGCACGCGCTCGGCACCGGCCACGGCCGCCCCGTCCTGCTGCACGGCGAGGACGGCGGCGCCTGGCCCGTCCTGCGGCTCGCCGTCCGCTTCAACCTCGACACCCGCATCGGCCTGGAGGACGTCCTCACCCTCCCCGACGGCACCGCCGCGGCCGACAACACCGCCCTGGTCCAGACGGCCAGGATGCTGATGACCTGAGCCTTCGCGCCTGCCCGTCCGCCCGCTCACCGGCCCGCTCACCCGGCCGGACGGATCGGAACGAACAGGAACAGGCCAATGGCCGGCAACGGCTTGGCAACCTTGCGTGCTCGCGCGATGCTTTTGAGTCACCGGGCATGCCGGCTCAACCGACTGGGGGCCACCGTGAAGGACACCGCCGTCGCCATGGTCGTCATCGAGCACGAGCGGCACACCACCGTGCTGCTGACCGGGGAGATGGACCGGGTGTCCGCCCCCGCCGTCCGGACGCGGCTGCTGGACTTCGCCGCCCGCCCCCTCGTCCTGGACGTCGCGGGCGTCTCCTTCTTCGACGCCGAGGGCTTGCGCGCCGTGTCGCACTGCGCCCGCCGCTGCGAGGACAACGGCGCCGCCCTCGCGGTGGTCGGCGCCCGCCCCTTCGCCCAGCGCATGTTCCGCGTCCTCGGCCTCGACGACCGCGTCCCCCTGTGCTCCTCGATGGACGAGGCCCTCTGGTGCGCCATCCCGCGCACCGACGACGAGATCGCCGCCTGGCTCGGATAGCGCCGGCGCTCAGTCCCCCGACAGGTACCGCTCCACGGTCGCCACCTTCGCGTCCATCGCACCCGTCACCCCGGGCCGCACGTCGGCCTTCACCACCAGGCTCACCCGCGGCGCCCGCGCCGCCACCGCGTCCGTGGCGGCCTTCACCACCGCCATCACCTCATCCCACTCCCCCTCCACCGTGGTGAACATCGCGTCGGTGCGGTTCGGCAGGCCGCTGGCCCGCACCACCCGCACCGCCTCCGCGACCAGTTCACCGACGTCCTCACCCGTGCCGAGCGGCGTCACCGAGAACGCGACGAGCACAACGCACCTCCTGATCAGGGCTGCACGACCTGCCTGACCACGATCTCATTCAACCGACGCTCCACGATCGCCCCCACCGGCCAGTCGCGCACCAGGCAGCGCAGCAGCGCCGCGTCGTGCTCGGCGAACGACGGATCGCACCCCTGCTGCTCCAGGCTGGAGCGGATCGCCTCGACATAGTCCTCGCCGGTGAACCCCGGCACCTCCCGCACCATCGCCGTCGTCGTCGCCCGGTGCGAATTCAGCCCGGCGAACGAGCGGCCGCACCCGCAGCCGCCGTCCGGGTCGTCCCGGTCACGGGCGCACACCACGCCGATGTGCACCAGCTCGCCCTCGACGCACCAGTCGAAGTCGTTGTCGCGCAAACCCTGGCCGACGTTGGTGGCAGTGAGCAGCTTCAAGGCCGTACCCCCTCGGCGTCCGTGGACGAACCCACGGTACGACGAGGGTCTGACGTAACGTCGGAAGCATGAGCGAAGCCGATGACGTCCTCCTCAGCCGCGACGGCGACTTCACCACCATCACCATGAACCGCCCGCGGCGCCGCAACGCCCTGTCCCGGACCTTCCTCCTGCAGCTCACGGACGCCTTCACCGCGACCGCCGGCACCGACGCCCGCGGCATCGTCCTGGCCGCCAACGGCCCCGTCTTCTCCGCCGGGCACGACTTCGCCGACATGGCCGGCGCCTCCCACGCCGACGTCCGCGACCTCCTGCGCACCTGCACCGCCCTCATGCAGGCGATCCAGTCCGTCCCCCAGGTCGTGATCGCGCGCGTGCACGGCCTCGCCACCGCCGCCGGCTGCCAGCTCGTCGCGTCCTGCGACCTCGCCGTCGCCGCCGAGAGCGCCGCGTTCGCCGCCCCCGGCGGCAAGGGCGGCTGGTTCTGCCACACCCCCCTCGTCGCGATCTCCCGCAACATCGGCCGCAAACGCGCCGCCGAGATGGCCCTCACCGGCGACACCGTCGACGCCGCCACCGCCGCCGACTGGGGGCTCGTCAACTACGCCGTCCCCGACGACGACCTCGACAAGGCCACCCTCGCCCTCCTCCAGCGCGCCACCCAGGGCAGCCCCCGCAGCAAGGCCCTCGGCAAACAGGCCATGTACGCCCAGCTCGACCGCCCCGAAGCCGACGCCTACACCTACGCCGTCGAAGTGATGGCCGCCTCCAGCCAGACCCCCGAAGCCCAGGAGGGCATGCACGCCTTCCTGGACAAACGCCGCCCCACCTGGCCCGCCTGACCCGCACCCCGCGACTTCCCGGTGGCCCCCGCCGACGCCCCGCCGCTAGGATGGCAACCGGCACGCCCCCGACCACGCGTCACCCACGGGGCGCCGCCTCCGGGGTGGTAGCTCAGCTGGTCAGAGCAGGAGACTCATAATCTCCCGGTCGCGGGTTCGAGTCCCGCCCGCCCTACGGGCTCGCGGCGCATGCTCGCCGCCCTCCGGGCGGCTTCGCCTTCGCCGCGGTGTCCTTCTGGGGGACGACCCCCAGACCCCCGATGTGGGGGCTCCGCCCCCACGCCCCCTCCCGGTGCGGGCGGGCGTACATCTTGCGGCTGCGATGAGCACCTATCCCGCTGCCCGCAAGGACCTCAGGGTTTGTGCCCGACCACGTGGCGACCTGGACCGTCGCGATCGCGAGCGAAGCCGGATTCAAGCGAAGCGAGAATCCGATCGCGCAGCGAGCCCCCAGGGCGAGTCGGAGCGATGCAGCGATCGCCCGCAGTGCCCGCCGAAGGGAGGGCCCCCAGGGCCCGACCGCCAAGGGCGGTGCAATCAACACAGCGATCGCACGCAGTGCCCGCCGAAGGGAGGGCGTCCAACGCCCGACCGCCGAGGGCACTGCAAGTAGTACCGCAGGACGAGGGCGGGTCAGACCTGGTACCGAGTGACGGCTGAGGTGACCGGTCGGTAGGGTCCGCGTATGTCCAGACGAATCCTCGGTCTCGTCCCGCTGTCCCTCGCGCTGGTGGCCGGTGCGTGCGGTGGGGGCGGCGGATCCGACAAGCCGGCGCCGAAGGCGAACTTCGACGGGGCGCAGACGCTGAAGCGGTCGGCCGGCGCCATGGCGGGCCTGAAGAGCGTCGCGTTCACGGTGGCGTCCGACGGCAAGACGCCGATCATGGTCAAGGGCGGCGACATGAAGCTGCTCCGGGACGGTGACGCGCAGGGGACGCTGACGCTGGAGCAGTCGGGCCAGAACGTCGAGGCGAAGGTCGTCGCGAAGGGCGACGCGTTCTACCTGGACGCCGGGACGGGCGGCTGGCGGAAGCTGCCGAAGTCGATGGCGTCGGCGGTGTACGACCCGTCGGCGGTGCTCGACCCGGACCGGGGGATCTCCAAGCTGCTGACCTCGATGCGGGCGCCGAAGGCCGAGGCCGTGGAGAAGGTGGACGGCAAGGAGGCCTACCGGGTCGGGGCGACGCTGCCGCAGGACCAGGTCGGCGGGCTGGTCCCCGGCGTCGACGACGATCTCGCCGGGCAGGTGTGGGTGAGCAAGGCCGACGGGCGGCTGCTGAAGGTGCGGGGCGCGTTCCCGAAGGGGCAGGGCGCGGTGGTGATCACGTTCACCGGCTTCAACGCCCCGTACAAGATCAGCGCGCCGAAGTGACCGCCCGGCGCGGGATCGCGATCGGGGCCGGCGGCGCCGTGGTGCTGCTGGCCGCGCTGGACGCCTATGTCGTCACGACGATCCTGATGCCGGTGGTGAAGGACCTGGACGTCCCGGTCAACCGGCTGGAGCGGATCACGCCGGTGCTGACCGGGTTCCTGCTCGGGTACGTGGCGGCGATGCCGCTGCTCGGGCAGTTGTCCGACCGGTTCGGGCGGCGGCCGGTGCTGCAGGCCTGCCTGGTCTTCTTCGCGGCCGGGTCGGTGGTGACGGCGCTGGCGCAGGACGTGCCGGTGCTGACGGCGGGGCGGGTCGTCCAGGGGGTGGCGGGCGGTGCGCTGCTGCCGGTGACGATGGCGCTGGCCGGGGACCTGTGGGACGAGCGGCGGCGTCCGGTGGTGCTGGGCGCGGTGGGCGCGGCGCAGGAGCTCGGCAGCGTGCTCGGGCCGCTGTACGGGGCGGGGGTCGCGGCGGCGCTGGAGTGGCGCGCGATCTTCTGGATCAACGTGCCGCTGGCGGTGATCGCGGTCGTGGCGGTGCAGTTCACCGTGCCGGGGGGACGGCCGCAGGGGCCGCGTCCCGGTGTGGACGTGGTGGGCGGGCTGCTGCTGGCGGCAGGGTTGGCGCTGCTGGTGTCGGGCGTCTACAACCCGGATCCGGAGAAGTCGGCGCTGCCGTCGTGGGGGCCGCCGGTGATGGTCGCGGGCGCGGTGGTGCTCGTGGTGTTCGTGGTGTGGGAGGTCAGGGCCCGGACGCGGCTGCTGGATCTGAGCGGGGTGCGGCGCGGGCCGCTGCTGGCGACGCTGGGCGTGAGCTTCCTGTCGGGGGCGGCGCTGATGGTGACGCTGGTGGACGTGGTGCTGGTCGCGCAGACCGTGTTGAACAAGTCCGAGACCGAGGGTGCGCTGCTGCTGACGCGGTTCCTGGTGGCGCTGCCGGTCGCCGCGGTGGCCGGGGGGATCGTCGCGCGGCGGGTCGGCGAGCGGTGGCCGATGGCCGCGGGGATGGCCGTCTCCGCCGTCGGTTACGTGCTGATCGCGGGGTGGCCCGCGGATCTGGCGGACGCGTCGTACGGGCCGCTGCCGCGGATGGACGTCGATCTCGTGGTGACGGGGCTAGGGCTGGGGTTGGTGATCGCGCCGGTGTCGTCGGCGGTGCTGGCGTTCGTGCCGGCGGCGCGGCACGGCGTCGCGTCGGCGGCGGTGGTGGTCGCGCGGATGATGGGGATGCTGCTGGGGATCTCGGCGCTGTCGGCGTGGGGGTTCCACCGGTTCCACGTGCTGACGGCGCATCTGCAGCCGCCGCTGCCGATGCTGATGTCGAAGGCGGAGTTCGCGAAGGAGTGGGCGGTGTACAAGGCGGCGCTGCGGGACGCGCTGCGCGCCGAGTACCGGGAGATCTTCTGGATCACGGCCGGGATGTGCGTGCTGGGCGCCGTGCTGGCGCTGGCCGCCGGCGCGCGGCGGGACGGCGCGGAGCCGTCGCCGGAGCCGGAGGAGAGCCTGGCCGCGCGCTGACCTCGCCTTTCGCCGAGGAATCAAGGGCCGGAAGAAATATGGCCGGATGTGGCCATACTCGGGTGCCACCTCGCTCACACCGGGCGCATTCGCCCCGTTGTTCGCGCGGCGCGCGGTTAGCGTGACTTGCTCCGCCGCCCGCGCCCCACCGGCCGGCCCGGTGGCGCGCTTCCCCCCGACCCGCGCAACACGGCAGAGAGACGGTGAGCCCCCCGTGCATCGCATGAGCGGACTGGACGCCAGCTTCTACCTCCTGGAGGACGAGAACACCCCCCTGCACGTCGCCTCGGTGGTCGTGTTCGAGGGCCCGGCGCCCTCGTACGGCGACGTCGTGAGGACGATCGCCGCCAAGCTCCCGCTCGTCCCCCGGTACCGGCAGCGCGTGCGAGGCGTCCCGCTGCACCTCGGCAGGCCCGTCTGGGTGGACGATCCGCATTTCAACATCCTGTACCACGTCCGGCACACCGCCCTCCCGGCGCCCGGCAACGACGAGCAGCTGCGCAACCTGTCCGGGCGGGTGCTCGCGCAGCGCCTCGACCCGGCCAAGCCGCTGTGGGAGATCTGGCTGGTCGAGGGGCTGACCGACGGGCGCTGGGCGCTGATCGCCAAGGTGCACCACTGCATGGTGGACGGCATCGCCGGCATGGACCTGGCGACCGTGCTGTTCGACCTGTCCCCCGAGTTCGAGCAGCCGCGCGAGGGCGAGCCGTGGGAACCGGCCGCCGAGCCGTCCGACCTGACGCTGCTGGCGGACGCCGCGCGCCGCACCGTCACCCGGCCGCTGCGCCAGCTCACGGACGTGGCGCGCAGCGCGGGCGCGGTCCGGGAGGCGCACCGGCTGCGCACGTTCGCCTCCGGCCTGACCCGCGCCACGGCCCGCCTCGCGAGCCCGTCGGCGGGCTCCCTGAACGGCCCGATCGGCCCGCACCGGCGCTGGTGCTGGCAGCGGGTGCCGCTGGACGAGGTGAAGGCGGTCCGCAAGGCGCTCGGCGGGACGGTCAACGACATCGTCCTGACCGCGGTGTCCGCCGGGTACCGCGACCTGCTGAACGCGCGCGGGCGGCTGGAGGACGACACCGTCGTGCGGACGGCGGTGCCGGTGTCGCACCGGGGCTCGGACGAGCGCGGCGAGCTGAACAACCGGGTCGCGGCGGTGTTCGTGAACCTGCCGGTGGGCGTGGACGACCCGCTGGAGCGGCTGCGCCGCGTCCGCGAGCAGACCGACGACGTCAAGCGCAGCAACCAGGCGGCGGGGACGCAGGCGATCACCCGGCTGACCGACACGGCCGTGGCGCCGGCCCTGCTGTCGCTGGCCGCGCGGATCCCGGTGCGGCTGCGTCAGGACATCGTCCAGACGGTCACGACGAACGTCCCGGGGCCGGACTTCCCGCTGTACGTGATGGGCCGCCGGGTCCTGGAGATGCACCCGTACGTGCCGCTGACCGGCGGTATCCGGGTCGCGACCGCGATCGTCTCCTACTGCGGGACGCTCCATTTCGGGATCACCGGCGACTTCGACGCGATGCCCGATCTGGACGTGCTGTCCAAGGGCGTGCAGGGCGGGCTGGACGAGCTCATGCGGGCGGCGGCCGACGCCCGCGGCGCGGCGCCGCGGGCCCGCTGACCCCGCCGAGGCGAGGGGGGGGGGCGGCCC